>NZ_JBCNZM010000025.1:0-45371 GCF_040227615.1 Bacteroides sp. RTP31139st1_H2_RTP31139_211217
GGTTTGATTGTATTCACTGCCGCAAAGCTACAACCAAACCTCAAAGTGTAAAAGGTGCATTTGTTCGAATGCTTACTGTAAAAGAGGTATTATATATTTCACTAATAAATGCTAAATAGAATATTAACACCATATAAATAAAAGCAAGTATGTCAAATAAAAATCTTACAAATAATCAACTTCTACTCAAAGAAATAATATCTCAAGAATATGAAGACAACAATCAATTTGCCTCACTTGATACTTTTTTTGAATTATTTTCAGCGGGTCAAATATTAAAAGATTACGCATTTAGTAATGAAGAAATAGAAAGTGGCCTTACAGGCGGAGGAAATGATGGCGGTTGTGATACTGCCTACGTTCTCTTAAATAATGAAATTATTACTTCTGACCAAATAGAATCTCTTGACTGTCCCAAGGGTTCATCTTTGCAGTTTATTATAATCCAGTCTAAGAATACATTGGGTTTTGGTGAAGATGCTATTATGAAATGGAAAACAATATCAGATAATTTGTTAGAAATGTCTAATGACATAAACCAATATAAAGAAAGATATAGCGAGGGAATCAGAGATGTTTTCGTTTTGTTTCGCGACGCAATGACAAAATTAATCACTAAGCAACTTAAAGTTTCTTTTAAGTATTATTACGTAACCTTGGGAATTGAAGTACATCCAAATGTATTGGCTCAGGCAGACGAACTTAAAGATATTGTCCGAAAGAAATACCCTAGTGCTACAATTTCTGTACAGTTTGTAACAGCAGACGAACTAATGTTATTATATAATAGTGAACCTGATGTTAACATAACTATAACTTTAGCCGACCAAGCTATTACACTTGGTAAACAGAATGAATATGTGACACTAATAAATATAGCAAACTACTATAAATTCATTACAGACTCCTCTGGTAATCTATTAAAAGGTATTTTTGAATCTAATGTTCGTGATTACCAAGGGAATAATTCGGTAAATTCATGCATAGCAAACACCTTAAAGAATAAAAACGCAGAGGATTTTTGGTGGTTAAATAATGGTATTACCATATTGTCTGATAAAATCACGCCAATTACAAGCAAACAGTTATCTATTGATAATCCTGAAATCGTTAATGGACTTCAAACGTCCACGGAGATATATAATTATTTTTCAGAAAACAAAGATAAGTTAGATAGTGAAAATAGGAATGTGCTTGTAAGATTTATAGTTCCAGATACAGAAGAGGTTCGTGATGATATTATATTTGCAACTAATAATCAAACCAATATCCCAAAATCTTCACTCAGAGTTACAGATGCAATACATCTCCAAATAGAGATGTTCTGTAAAACGAGAGGTTTATATTATGATAGGAGAAAGAATTATTATAAAAATCTCAAGAAAAAAGCTACAGATATTATTAGTGTATCTTTCTTGGCTCAGTGTCTAATAACCCTATTATTAAGAAAACCAGATTTTGCTCGAGCACGACCATCAACATTGCTTACGGATGATAGAACATATAATCAATTATATGCTGAGAATGGTAATTTATTAGTCTATTATAATGTTGGCAAACTCGGAAAGAAGGTGCAAGGCAATTTACGCAAGACGCCAGATTGGACCTCATCTGAAAAAAATGATGTACTATTTTATGTGCTATATGGTGTTGTTATAAAATTATTAGGTAAAACAGATATTAAACCTGTTGATATTGTAAACATAGACTTAAATACAGTATCAGAAGAATTTATTGATTCAATAAAATGGAAGGTATATCATAAATACAAGGAATTGGGAGGCGATGGCCGTATTGCTAAAAGTCCTAATTTTATAACCTATATAGATAAAATTATAGGGGATAACGAATAATATAATATTGTGGATTTTCCTATAAATTGTATCAAGGAATGTACTCTATATTATTTATGAAGCAAATGAGTTTTAACGAGGGCAATAGTATGACGCTTGCCCTCGTTTATTTTTACATCGGTTTTATCATTGATTCTATGAAAGTAATTTCTTCTTCTGAAAGTTCGTATTTCGCATAGAGTTGTCGGTCAATTTCGGCAACACTCTTTTCCCAATCAATGTCGGATTTTGAGGTAAAGTCTTGCAACGGAACAAAACGCCACGTTTCTTTACTATTATCTTGTGTAACTTTCAATATTCCAAGCAATGTTCTGGCAAATTTAGATTTGACATATTTCAGAGCAGCCATAGCTTCTGTTTGTTCATTAAATGTACCAATCCCTATAAAGGATTGCGTATAACCGATTAACGGTTCACCGATTAACGGTTCACCGATTAACGGAGTTGACAGCACCTCTCCTATAGCTCCAGTACCATTACTTTTAGGAACTATAACTTTCCATTTACCTAAACAAGGATGGTCTTCGATGAATGACGAATTTATCCATCTAATCTCTCTGACATTCTTTATCAAACCAAGCATTTCAATATCCTCAGCCTGCATTTTTTGCACATGGAATATTTCACTAAGCCCAAAAATGGAAGTAGTTAAACGACGTTCATTACCATTGCTGCCAATTCTCGATTTTAATTCTGGATGTTCTTTATAAAGAATGCTTAAATCAAATTTGTTTTGCGGATATATAATGTTGCTTAAAGGAGTAAAGGTCTCATTATTAGCGACCACCTTTCGGTAAATACCATTAAGTTCTGAATATGCTGTAAATGAGCCAATCTTTCCAAAAGAGTAATTAGCGTCACGATAGCATACAGCAACACCTCCTTTTATATCAACATTTGGGAAAACATCTGTACTTTTTGCTTTATACCATATTATCTTAAAATGCTCATCGTTAAGCATTTTAAGATTCCAATCATGGGGTGTCTTGCCTGCATCAAACAGATAACGTGCGGGAGTAATAAGAGTAGCCTTGTCTGATATTCTAAATGAGACATCCATAAAATAGTTGTAAACTGGAGTGTCGCTTGTCCGTTCTGTTATTATCTGATACGGTGGATTCCCCACTATCGCATTGATTTTCATATTCTTTATTCCTGTTCTGTCCGTAATAAATTTATCTACCTGCTTGATAAAATGTTCCGGTTTGTTTTTGATTTGATTGATTAAGTCCTCGAAGTATCGGGTGTTTACCTTTGCTTTTCGGAAACCTATAAGGGTGCGTTTGGTAATGCTCTTTGCCATCGGAGTTTTGCAGATGACAAAGATGTTTTCAGCCACTACCTTGTCCCATATTCGTTGTTCATCTTCGATACTTGACACCGAAAATAATGAGTTCTTGACCCTTGTGCGATAAATGCTATATGCCATATAAAGAGGATATAATCCAGACTTTGAATTTATTTCAAGGATTCGTGAATCTGGGGCAAACACATTGGCTGTCACTTCGCCACGGTCAATGAAACGAGGGTCGGACAAGGTGGTTTCATAGTCCTTTTCAAAGAAGTTATATCCTCCCAAACAATCGCCAAGGTGCATGTTCACCACACGCCAAGGCGTAAGCACCGTTTCCTTGTCGGGATTGCGGAACGTGCTGAATATATCCGTTATACGCTCGATGCGTTCCTCCACACTAAGTTTGTCCGCGGCACGAGCCATGGCACGGATGCGCTTGCCTGCCGCACAGAATATCTCCGGATCGTAATATTTCTTTATGCTGTTGAACTTCTGTTTGGTTACGCCTTTGGGCATGAACTCCTCCCATGACTGAGAGTCAATGAGGGAAGCGAAGTTGTCAATGGTTATCTCTTGTGATTCATCTTGTAACTCTGCACCGTAGATAAGCAACGGCATACGGATGGAGATACCCCGAAGAATGGAGATGGCAGCCTCGCGGTTCTCCTTTTTCTTCTTTAGTTCCGCGAGACGCTGCTTTTCTTCCTCTGTCAATGGTTGCTTGTCCCTGCCTCTCTTCTTGGATTTCTTTTCAAGGTCTTCAAGTTCCTCGTATTGCTCATCGGTCAGTCCTTGGTTGTTGATGTCCACCTGATTGGTCTTTGGCATTGCCTTGGTTTGGCCGATAATCTTTTTCAGGTCGTCAAACTCCTGCAATTCCAAGTCGTTGAGCTTCATCAACTCGTCATTATACAGGCTCCTGTCCTCGAAACCGTTGCGGACAACCCTTTCCACATAAACACGTTTAAGCTGTTCCAACATCTTGGGTACATCGAACTGGCTCATCTTGGAGCCTTCGATGGAGATAATCGGACAGAAGTTCAGGAACTCGCCCATAATCTTACGGTCGTTGCCGCTGGTCTTTCCTGCCTTGGCAGAAATCTTTGCTGTCTCGGCAATGACTTTCAGTGTTCTGTCAGGAGCGAAGTCAAACACATAACACTGCTCTTTGACCCTTCCGTTGATGGTGGCAGGTGTCTGCACACGGAAGATGGTCTGCATATAACTTGATGTGGCGGTATTATAAGAGCCGGACAACATGAATACGCCCGTCCACGCCTTGACACTGACACCCGTGGTCAATCGTCCGCAAGACAAGGTAATGGTACGGGTGGCATCAGGGTCTTTGCCGATGGCTTCTTCCACCGCAGCAAGAGCATCCTTGCTCTCTTCGTCCTCGTCACCGTCTCCTGCCACATTCACCACCTTGAAATGCTGGAATACAGGATGTGATTGTAGTAAAGCACTCATGGCACGAGCCTCCTTCACACCCGGCAACATCCATAGCGTATGACGGAAGATGTTGCGGTATTCCTCGTTGGCAAACGGATAGCAACTGTCCTTGTCCTCCTTGGAGATAAGATTCAAAAATGCCTTCACATCTTTTTCATGGATGAAAGTTCCGTTATCATTGACCCGAAAAAACTCTCGGAAGTTGAAAGCCACATCTTCATCCACGAACTCATGGAGTAAGCGTCCAAGGTCGTAGGTATAGATGTTCATCGTAGGTAGAGAGGCGTATGGATTCGGATCACCGAAATGGGTCAAATCCCATGAAGCCTTTGCCCGTTGCTCCATCACATAGTCCCAAGTGTAAATCTCGTCCTCCTTGAAGTCGTCCAACAGGTTGAACGGAGTGCCGGAAAGTCGCAGTATCTTTGTATTTGCTTTTGTCAGTTCCTGCATGACAGCCTTGCCGAGTTCCGTCTGTGTCCCTTCGTGCGCCTCGTCCACGATGATGCAATCCCAAGCTGTGGCAAACACTTCATTGTTCTTGTCGAAGTTGCCGCCCACAAGTTCAGAACCGCGCAAATCCTGCATGGAAGCGAAATACACATATTGGCATTTGCCCTGTTTTGCTCTCGCTTCAAGTGAAGCATGGCTGTCACCATTGTTCTTTGAGCCGTATGCAAAACAGGGACAGTCATAGAATATCTTGCCGAAATCCTCGAACCAGCCGCTATCCACCACAGGGCGATGAGTAAGAATCAAAGTGCGGCTGAAATCCATGTCTTTCACCACCTGCAAGGCCGACAATGTCTTGCCGAAACGCATCTTGGCGTTCCAAAGCATCTGGTTACTTTTCCTGAATTGCTTCTTGGTCTTTTCGATGGCTTCCCGTTGTTCGGGACGGAACACAATCGGTGTTTGGTCGTGTGAGACTTCGGCAGAAGACAACGATTCCCGACCTTCCTTTACGGCTGTTATTGCCCGCTTGACGGTTTCAAGGTCGGTGATGAACCACTCGTTGGCTTTGTTCTCGGTATCGAATATCTTTTTCCTAATGCCGGAACGTTCCAAAACGCTATGTACTTCCTTGTCGTTGAAAGAGCACAAGCCCTTTTTGCTGTTGTATATCGTAAGTTCCGTATATAAGAGGTCGTATGCAATGCCTGCCGTTTGCGTATATTGGTTGATACGTTTCTTCGCGGACTCGTTGAGAGCCTTGCTGTTCGGAGCAAGACCGAAGACATTGTCATTGTCACAAGTGGCCTCGCCCACTTTCAGGCATCCCCTGTGTGCAGCATCATTGATGCGGAACACATATATCAGTTTTAATTTTAGTGAAGATGTGAATTTCATACTGCACTATTTTATGAGGTCGATAAATCGGATTCGTTTTACCATCTTTCCCGCTTCAGGGTCTTTGGCCCGCCAGTCCTTGATTTGGCAATAGATACCATTATGCCTGCGGATGTCATCTTTCTGACAGCCTTCGCATTGACTGACTTCTTCCCTTGTCCCGAACAAGTCGGCTACAATAGTCCGGCGTTCACCGCAACTGTTTGGGATGACACCTTTAAGCCCGTCCATCTGCCAGACGTTCCATGAAATGATGTAGGCGATATAATTGATGGATTTCAACAAGGGTCGCTTGCCGAACTTTTGTTGATAGTATTCGATAAAGGAAATAAGCATGGATTCACGGGCAATCAGCAAGTTATCGCCTTGCCATTCGTAAGCGTAAATGCTCTTATACGCTTCCTGTACCCATTCCAACCATTTGCCGGAAGTTTCCGTATTTTCGCCTACAATCCGCAACTTGCGGTCAAGCAGCCCGATACGCTGTTCTAAGGGAATAGCCTCCCCCGTTGTGGTGTCATATCTGCTTATAATATACGGGGCTTCCCCGCAGGTTATCTCCAATCGGTTGTCACGTACATAATCTTTCCAAGTCTTACCTTCCGGAAATTGAATTTTCTCTGAGTTGGGTCTCCACCGATGACAACCCTGTTCGTCGGTGTACTCCGTATTGAACACATCCTTTCTTCCAAACCATGCTTCATCGATCAGGTTGTTCTGCGCATTGCATATCCATGACGGAGTGAACACCTCTGCCATTTCTTGCGAACGTGCGGTTTGGGTGTCACGACTTTTGAGAATACGCGGCATGATGACATGCCCGTTATCTCCAGTAATAAGACAGGGAAGAATTGGCGAATCATATTGATACCCTTCGCCCAGATATTCATAATCGGAAGTAGCCCAAAAGATATTGCGCTGAATATCCTCCTTGCTCGTCGTATGGTCTTTGAGCAGGATATTCAACAGTTCGGGCGAAAGCCGAAAGATACTATCTTCCAATATATCAACTTCAACAGGCATTTTATATCGGGTTTATGAGTATCTCTTGATAAGAGAGCCATCCCGAAGAAATAAGCACTAATAATCAGTGCTATAAGAACCCGATTTGACGGATTTACAAAACAGATCCTCGCAAAATACCTTTCATATATCATTATAAATGAGGATTGAACACGGTTTTTGAAATATTATGCGTACCTTTGCGAAATAAACTATATCTCTTATCAAGAGATTCGTCTTTTCGCTCAACACATTTCACCATAAATATCCGGTCAAAAATCTTTCAGGATAAGGCTGTTCGCCTTGTCCACCACGCTTGTGTCAAGCGATGCGAGATAGATGCGCGTGGTCTCTTCCGAATCATGTCCCATGCCCTCACTGATGACAGAAAGAGGGATGTTCTTGCTCTTGGCAACGCTCGCCCAACAATGCCGGGCAACGTGCATGGTCAGCGGTATGTTCAATCCTGCCAGACCAGCGACTTCCTTCAACGCCACATTGATGCGGCAGATGGCGTTACGGTATTGTGTCCGCTCATCGGAGCATGGGTTGGTGATTATCGGCAGGAGGTAGCGGGTGGCCGTATTCTCGCCGTACTTGGCGATGATGTCTTCCATGCACTTCTCCCATTTGACTGTGAGCTGCTGCCCGGTCTTTCTTCTACGGTACGTGATTATTCCGTTCTTCAAATCCGATTTTTTCAGATAGGCCATATCAATGAATGACATGCCACGGGTATAAAAGGAGAAGAGGAACATATCCCTTGCATAGTCCAGATGCGGTTTCAGAGTCAAATCAAGTTCCTTAATGTGCTTGATGGACTTCAATGGAATGGCGCGTTTTACCGTCTTCCCGATGCCAGTGTAAACGTGCTTGAAAGGATGCTTCTGTTCCGTCAGTTCCTTTTCCACGGCACGGTTGTAAACGGCACGGAGTATGCGCATATAAAAGGAAACCGTGTTGGGGCAGATGCCCTTGCCTTTGAGCCAGGCCTCGTAAAGCATCATGGTGTTGCCGTCTATCTCGCACAAGAGTATGTCCTGCCCCTCACGGAACTTCATAAAACTGGCCAATGCCGCCGTATAGGTTTCTGATGTGCGGACTTTGCCAAGCTGCTTCAACTGTCCTATGATGCCTTGCATGAAACGGAACAGCGATTGTTCGCCCGTTTGCCCGTTGAACTTCTCGACGATGCTGTCAGCGGAATAAATTCCTCCCTGCCTGTCGCATTGGGCGACTATGGCTTTCAACCGTCCGGTGTCCCAGTCGATATGTTCCGCCACTTCACGGAGATACCGTTTTCTATTTTCGCCGATTTCGGGCAGGATTTTAACAGAGGAAGTTCTCTTGTCCCATTCCGTATCAAATATGCGGTAGTCCGTCTTGACTTGGCGGACTATGCGCCCGTGGATTACCTGATAATATATGCTGCCCTCCCTGCCGCTCGCGGTGGAAGGACGAAATTTCACTTTTATGGATGCCATTCACTTTATTTTTGTTGTTTGGATTGTTTTTCTTCCTCTCTCACTGTCTTGACTTGCCGGTTGAATATGGCCAGCGTGGAGTCCACACCGACAACATCCACCAGTTTCTCGTAAGCCCCGACAGTTACTGCCAGTTCCGGGTACAGTTCGTTGAGCATGACCGTGGTCACATGGTGTTTGTCTGCAACCGTTCTCAACCGCCTGTTTTCTTCCCGGTACTCATGCCATTGTACCCAACTGACGGCAAACAGGACAAAGAATACGAGCGTACAGCCCATGCCAGTCCATACATATGGGTTCTTGTGCCAGCCATCGGGAACTTTGCTCCATAACAGCCTTATTGCATTTATTGCCTTGTCCGAGCGGATTATCTG
This sequence comes from Bacteroides sp. RTP31139st1_H2_RTP31139_211217, assembly GCF_040227615.1. NCBI lineage: Bacteria > Pseudomonadati > Bacteroidota > Bacteroidia > Bacteroidales > Bacteroidaceae > Bacteroides > Bacteroides sp. RTP31139st1_H2_RTP31139_211217. The sequence goes on from NZ_JBCNZM010000025.1 coordinate 8,810, forward strand.
CCATAGTTCCGATATGACACTTTGCTTTTGCCGCACCTGTTCCGAAGTCTGCTTGTCTTTTTCCACATGGGCAGTCAGCATTTCCAATATTTTGTTGAGCAGTTCCTTGATAGTGGGAACTCCGTGCTTACGCATATCCTTCTCGTTGGCTTCGGTGTATAACCGCAGACTTGCTACCGCTTCATCACCTATTGATTGCTTGTATTCCTCGATGGTCTCTTTGCTTCCGAAAATGTCATTGACATTTTCCGGGGCATTGCCATTGAAGAACCGTATAACAGGTTCCAGTCTCACCGTCAGCCTTTTCAATGCCTCGTCCTTGTCCGAACTGTCTTTTGCGTCCAGCTTTTTCTTGACATCCTCGATGTCTTCTGCCAATGCCCCTATAAGGTCGGCTATGCTCTGTTTGTTGTCCTTCATCTTCTTCTCCTCCTTGGTTTATGTTTGTCCTTTTCGTTGTCATTCTCGCCCCAGCCGCTTTCGTTTCTTCCACCTCCGCCGCCGGATGACACCTTGGCTTGGTGCGGTTGCACGCACAACTCCATGAGTGTGCCGATGGTCACTTGAACGATGTTTGAACTGGGTTCAGCAGGGATGCTTCCGTTGCCGTCCACTTCCGCTTTGGCCGGTGACGGCTCTCTTATAAAAGTATCAGCCGTATTGTTGTGGAATCCCACATCCTGCCGGGTCGGTTGTGGCTGTTCTTGCACACGGGGCTTCCATTCCATGCCCTCTGCGATTTGGTTCCCGAAGAGCCTGTTCAACTTATAAAAACTCATACTCCGGTCTATCTGTGAGCCACTGAACGAGATTTCATTCTTCGTGAACGATACTCCGATGATTTTACCTTCGTTTCTATTGTATTTGAAATTCACCCCGATACCCTGTTTTGCCAGCCTGTCACACAAATCCGACCAGCAGTTGCAATGGGGTAATGCCGCCTTGATAGCATCATAGATTTGGTATTTCACCTTGTCCTTGCCACGCAGACGGTCACGCTTCACGTTCATCTTGCCCTTGGAGAAGTGCAGTCCGTATTCCCTCGTGAGAGCTTTGCATACTTTTACATTACGCACATTATCGTTGCTGTCACTGATGGTGTTCCCGTCATTGTCCACCCTGTTGGCCACGATATGCAGATGCTGGTGTTCCCTGTCGGTATGACGGCACACGATGTACTGGGTGTTCGTTATGCCCATGCGCCGCATATATTCACGGGCAATTTCGACCATCAGGGCATCCGTCAGCTTGGGTGCATCCTCGTGTGCGAAGTCCAGCGAAATATGGTACACCGGATTTTTCAGCTTGCGTCCCGGCTTGTCATCCGCCTGTCCCTGCATACTCCTTGCGATGGTGGTGTTGTCATCCTGTCTCACGTCCTTACTGTCGATAAGCCTTGCCTTCTTCGGGTTGTTCACGTAGTTCACCACTCTGGCGAAACTCGCCCGTTTTTTCAAATCGCCCATCATATCCTCTCGATGATTTTATTGAACTCGTCCAGCAAGTCCATGATTTTGCCTTTCAAAAGAGAAAAGCCCTGTTGGTGCGCCATCTTCGTCAGTTGGTTCAGGTTGTTGCATCCTCCCTCCAGCATCCTTATCTGCTGCCTGTCTTCCTGTGTCCGTGCAGACACAACCTTGCCGTATAATAACAAATCACGCAGGAAGTGTGACGGTTTCTTTCCTGTATCTGTTATCCGTTTCATGACCGCTTTCCATTCGGCAAGCGTGAGCCGTGTGGATATGGTCTTTGTCCGCGCCTTGCCTTTCACCGTTTTTGGGCGGCCTCCCTTGTTCCTGTTCTCCTGATATGTCATATCCGTTTTCTTTTATTCGTTAAACCGTTCTGTTTTTTAGGGCTGAATTTGCGGCTTGCCGTTTCCTGTGTGGCCGGATCGCCGTTTGTGGCGTGGTTTTCGTGGACGAAAACATTAACTTGCCAGCCCTAAAAAATATCCCTTCTAAAACATTGTCGCTTGCCATTCCTGCCGCTTCATTCCTGTGGCTGTTTCCATTCCCGTGAACCGGACAGTGTGTTGCCATCCTCTAAGACAGGTGTGTCGTCGGCATCCACGGCTGCATTTTCCGCAGTGCTTTCCATTCCGCTTTCGGTTGTTGCTGCCGTTTCGGTTTCCGCTGTACCTGTTTCTTCTATAATAGGATTGGAATGGGTCGGATTCATGGACGGCAAGCCATCTATTCCCTCTGCCGTTTCTTCTATCGGTTTTTCTTTCTTCTTCCTTGCCGAACTGCGGCGCAAGGTCTCTAATTGTTGCCCGTTGAAAAGGAATACACGTACCCCTTCGTATGCCTTGATTGTCTGGCGGTATGTCGGATTCTCGATGAGCCGCCCTGCTATCATCCACGACTTCACGCACACCATGTCTATGATGGAAGTCACGGGATTGGAATCAACACGGATTAGCCCGCGTTCCGAGAAATCCTCCAACAGGCGGGACACCGCCTTGCGCCCGATGCCCCATTCCTTGGCCAGTACCAGCATGGAGCCGTCCGCCTGTCCGGGATGGACGGCATAGCCCAATCCACGTTTGGTGTTCTGCACTTCCGATACTGTCATCTTCGACAAAAGGGAAAGAAGATAGGTAAGGTTGCATATCCCGTCCGTGCTCCCGTGCAGGAAGTACCATGCCTCCACGGACATTGCCATCTCCAATTTGTAGCACGGCAAAACAAGCTGCTTCAAATTCTTCATAAGTCTTGATTTTTTTTGTTGTGCGTCTTGTAAATTATCCCTTGGCGTTCTTGTCGGCCTTCCTGTTGGTGGCTTTCAGGCTCTTGATGCGGTCTATCTGTTCCTTGGGAAACAGGACACGCCGTCCTATCCGCTGTCCTTTGATGTGTCCCAGCTTCTCGTGCCGCCAGATGGTCGCTATGCTCACGCCCCATTTCTCCGCCAGTTGCCGGATGGTGTAATACTCCGATGTGTCCTGTGGTGTCTGTTCCTGCCGGTATTCCTCAAACGCGCACCTCACGCTTGCGCCGATAAGCTGTTGAAGCTCGTCGCGCGATACCAGTACCATTTCTGTCTTATCTGTCATAATCCACTGATTTTAAGTTCATGGCGGCAAAGGTAGGGCAATAATGAAACCTGTGAATTTGTGGTATTCTGTGAAATGACACCGAATGAAAAAAGCCGTCAAACAACTGGTGCTTAACGGCTTGTGGAAGTCTGTGGGTTGTGGTGAATTGTAGCCACCTGTGGGTTATGTCACTATTTTATCATGGGAAGCAGCTCTTTGAGCTTCGTTATAAAGGTTTTCTCCACGTTATACTTGGCGAGGCTTTCGGGTGTCAGCCCCATGGAACGGGCTGCGGATGCCCTGTAACCTTTCCAGTCCTTGAAGTAGGCTTTGGACAGCAGGATGGCGACACAGCGCATCTTGCCTTTCACGCAACTACCGTATATCGTGGAATAGTCGGCACGCATGACGGCACGGAGAAAGTCCCGGTCGGAAACGGCATTGCCGTCCAATAGCGACTTACCCTTGTCGGGGCCGCTCTGTACGGTGAAGGTGGTAAGGAAACGGTACAGCCTTAAAACGGGAACCTGCGCGGTCGTGCTGAACGCACCGCCTTGCATTGTATCTGTAGCGGTAAAACCGGATGATGCTTCTTCTGTACAAGAGGGTATTGTTTTGGATGTTGCCAACTTGGATGCGCTTTCATGCAGTACGTTCCTCTTGACATATCCCATCGTCATGGCGATATGGAACATCTTTATTCCGGCAGACTGTGCTTTCACATCATCATTTTGGGACAGCATGGAAAGGTGGATGGCTTCTGCAAAATATTCCGTGAAAAGTTGTGCCAAATCCTTGTCGTTGGCATTGACAATATACTCCTTGACGGCTTGGATTTTCGCCTTATCCACTTTGGCAAGCATGGCATACATTTCTTTCCCTCTGTTCCCGTCTGAATCCTTTGCACACTTCCGTATGGCGGAACGGATGGTGTCGATGCAGTCGGTGGCTTCGGTACGTGTCATTGGCTTGGGAGAAATATCAGAACCTTCCGGCGATACTTGCTCCTGTTCTTTTTCGGGAAAGAAGTATTGCCTTATGACTTCCATGCTCAGGTAAGCCACCCCTGTACGGAAAGCCGCCTTGTCCAAGTCCGCATATTTGGAGCAGATGCCATGAAGCCTTTTCGTGTCATCGTGCAGCCCGACGAATTTCCGTGCCAGATCCTTATCCTCGTGTTCGGTGACATATTCCCTGATGCCGGCCAAAAGAAAAGGCAGGGGCTTCAGGCTGTATCTGATGTTCCGGCAAATATCCTTGCAATCCGTTTCGTCACTGCCGGAAGACTTGTCGGCAAGCGATTCCGCAAGTTTCAGGCTCCCACTGATTACGTTGGACAGCTTGAACAGGTCGCTAATGATGTCAAATCTTGATTTTTCCATAAGCACCTTCTTATATTTTGATGATACCCTTGAAGTCCTTTAATGCTATGACGGCCTTTTCCTCCGCATCCAGTTTCAGGTAGCGGCGCAGTTGCGCCTCGCTGCTGTGTCCGGTGATGGCTTGGATGGAAGGCAGAGGGACGCCAGCCTTATACGCGTTGGTGGCGAAACTCCTTCGGGCTGTATGGGAAAGGAGCATGTCGCAGAACCTCCTTCCCCGTTTGGGGTTGAGACGCTTCTCGTCAAAACCGCAGTCATGTGTCCAGCCGAGCAACAGGCCGATGGTCTTCACCAGCTTGTTCATTTCATTGGGATGAACCGGGGGCAACTTGCCGTCATACTTGGCAAGTATGGCTCTCACGCGCCTGTCAACGGGGATATAGACTTTCTTTTCCGTCTTCTGTTGGGTGATGAGTATGAACTCAGTGCCGCCGATTTCCGTTATCATGTCCTCGCATATCCTTGAATAGTCGGAAACACGCTGCCCGGTCAGGCAGCCCACGACGAAAATGTCCCTCACGTGCTCCAGTGTCCTGATATGGGTGATGCGGCATTTGGAAAGTTGTGCCAATTTCTCGTCCTCGCTGATGTCAAGTGATTCCAGTCTCTTTTTCACAGCTTCCTTGGTGGAAAGGTCAAGGTCAAGCATTTCCTGTATCTGTTCCGGCGTGAGATAGATGTTGTCCACTTCCTCCTTTTTCGGCACGAAGTCGGAATGACGGAAATCATCGCATTTGGTCAGCTTGTCCTCGTAAGCCGCCTTTGCCACCGTGCGGACATCGGTCATATACGAGTTGATGGCGTTGGGCATCAAGCCCCGTTCCTTCCAGTAACCGACAAGGCTGTTGCGTGTCTCCATCGTCATGTCATCCAGTCCGAGTTTGCGGTGGGTTTCCTTTTGGTAGTTAAGAATCTGTTTTTGGATAATGCGCAGACCTTTTATATAGGCAGGTGATACTTTCACGGTACGGCCTTTCTTGGTGCGCCGTCCGGTTTCCATGTCTTCTATATAAGAGGTGAGGAAATCCTCGAACAGCATCCTGCCTTTGGGCTTGACCTCCACAATCTGTATCATTCCGTTGAGCACGTCGTGTTTCACGCTCTCGATGATGTTCTTGGCCTCCTTGGGGTTGAAGCCTTCCGCCTCGAATGCCGCCTTTATCCTCGCGAGGACTTGGGCGAACTGCCCGTACTTTATCCCGATGCTCGACATCAGGGCTGACGAGGTGTATTGCAGGCTGCGGTACTTTTCCCATTCAAGCTGCTTGATGGTGAAGCCCGTCACGACTTTCATGTTCGCCTTTCCGGTGCGCACACGGGCATAGATGGAACCGTAGTCCTCCTTTCCGGCCTTGGATGATTTGATGAAGATGAAATCCATACGCGATATATCTTGGTTACTGTGATGCAAAGGTACAAAATATATCCCGAAATATGGTATCAAATAGTACCAATATTTTCTAAAACCGTGAAATTTCGTGAGTATGCAAACCAAATGAAAACATCTACAAATAACTGATATACAAAGATAACCTATAAAACGGAATTTCACTGAATATATTTAGTGAATAGTGGGCAACGGTTCATTGAGTAAAAAAGAAGTTTCCAGTTCCATTGTACAAGTGGATAAGAAAAATTTTAATTTGGGGGCTATGAATAACCCGATGGAAATGGTATCGGGAAAAGTCGCGGGCTTGAATGTCAATACGCAGGCAGCTGCCAATCCTAACTCCAGTTCTTCATTACAAGTACGTGGTGCAACATCTGTTTCTGCAAGTAATAGTCCTTTGATTGTCATAGATGGTGTGGCAGGTGGCGATATCCGTAACATCGCTGCACAGGATATTGAATCTATTACGGTATTGAAAGATACGGGTTCAGCTGCTATTTACGGAACGCGAGGTGCTAATGGTGTGATTTTAGTTACAACGAAACGTGGCTCGGGTGAAGCTGGAAAAACGGTAGTCACATATGACAGTTACATCGCTTTTAATGTAGCCAAGCCCTCTCCGGATATTCTGTCGGCTGATGAATTCCGTCGTTCGAGACGAGGTACAGACTATGGAGCCGACACTGACTGGTATGGACTGATTACTCGTGATGTAGCATACGACACAAACCAATATATATCTATTGATGGTAGCACAAAGAATGGTTTCTATGGTGCTTCCTTCAATTACAAAAGTGCCAATGGACTTGACATCGTGAGTGGTCGTGAAGAATTTGGAGGTCGTTTTTCTATGGAACAGCGTGTACTGGAGAATCGCTTACAATTCAACGGTTCGTTGAGTGCACGTCGTGTAAATGAAACCTGGGGAAATGATGGTTTCTTCGATAGGGCACTCACAATGAATCCTACAATGCCGGTATATAATGCAGACGGTTCGTATTATCAGCCTACTTCTCCTACGGGTGCAACCAATCCGGTTGCGGAGCTTGCTTTGAGAGATAACAACGGCCAGCGTATGTATTTGTTGGGTACGGCTGAGGCTAAACTGAATATTTTGCAGACAGAAAAGCATTTGTTGAATACAACATTAAGTTACTCATTGCATTACAATGACATGAAGCAACAATATTATGCTTCGTCTGCCGGTTCGGAGTCCTATTGGAATGGTTATAAAGGACGTGCGGAAATGAAGTATCAGAAATGGTACACCAATCGATTGGAGTGGTTGGGAAATTATGCACTGAACTTGGGCGACCACAATATTAAGGCTGTAGTGGGCTATACTTATGAGAAGTCTATCTGGGAACAGATTGGTGGTAGTAACAACGACTTCTCTTTTGATAATACGAAATATTGGGATTTGGGCAGTGGCTCTTATCTGAAGGATGGTTTGGCAAGTTTATATAGCGGTCGCTCTGAATCGACACTTATTGGCTTCTTTGGTCGGTTGAACTATAATTGGAAGGATATGCTTTTTGCATCGGCTTCGTTGCGCTATGAAGGCTCTTCCAAATTTGGTGCTAACCAAAAGTGGGGGTACTTCCCAGCAGCTTCTTTGGCTTGGGAAATGATGGAGATGGGCTTTATGAAGAATACCCGGAAAGTGTTGACCAGTTTGAAACCGCGTGTTTCTTTCGGAATTACCGGTCGTTCGGATTTTGATGCTTATAAATCACTTTCTACTTACAATACCAATGGTAGTTATCTCTTTGACGGGCGTTGGGTAACGGGCTATGCTCCCTCCAGTAATGCTAATCCGGATTTGGCTTGGGAAAAGAGCGTTGCGATTAATCTGGGTGTTGACTTTGTTCTATGGAATCGTTTACGTGGTTCAGTGGAGTATTTTGACCGTAGTTCTAAAGACTTGCTTTATACGTACACGGCACCTCAACCGCCTTTTGTCTATTCCACTATTTTGGTTAACGTTGGAACAACGAAAAATACCGGTATAGAAGTATCTTTGGATGGTGACATCCTTACTAAAACAGCAGTGAAGTGGACGAGCGGAATCAATTATTCTTATGGAAAGACTAAGTTGACCAAACTTTCTAACGATATTTACAAGGCATCTTATCTCGACCTTTACTTAAAACCGGGTACTGGTTCCAGCGAATATTTCTTCCGTGTGCAGGAAGGGGGAGAGATAGGGCAGTTCTACGGTTATGAATATGCAGGTGTTGACGAAAATGGCAATATGCTTATTTTGAATGATAAAGATGAGCAAATACCGATTTCTCAGGCTGATGCCAAGTATAAACGTTATATTGGCAATGGTGCTCCCAAGCACTTCTTGTCTTGGAGTAACAACCTGACTTGGAGAAACTTTGATTTGAGTGTATTCTTCCGCGGTACATTCGGTTTTGATGTATTCAACATGCGTAAATATGGTATGGGGCTTCAGGGATGTGGTACAGATAATGTTCTTCGCTCTGCGTATCTGGAAGATAAGAATATCCGTACCGGTGGTGGAGTAATATCTTCCTATTTCCTGGAGGATGGTAGCTTCATAAAACTGGAAAATGTAACCTTGGGATATAATTTTACTCCTAAGAACCGTAAGTTACTGGATAATATGCGCATATATCTGTCTGCCAAGAATCTGTTTACCTTGACCGGATATTCTGGTAATGACCCTTCAATTATAGACGTGAATGGTATCCAGCCGGGAGTAGATAGTAATAGTGCTTATCCTACAGCAACTCAATTGAGTTTAGGTGTGACTCTTCGCTTCAAATAAATGAGAAACAAATTATTAAAAATATGAAAGATATGAAATATATAAAATGTCGTTGGTTATTGGCGATGATTATGTCATGTTCACTTTTCTCTTGTACTAATTTGGACGAGGAAGTGTTCGATCGTGTGGATGCCGGAATTTATTATCAAGATGAGACGAGTGTTCAGGGGGCAGTGGCAGCCATCTATTCGAAAGCTGCATATAGTTATTTGGAATACTTCTGGTATTTGCAGGAGTTTTCTGCCGACCAGGTGGCATGGCGCAGTTGGAACGGTGGACTTTGGGGATGGGATGAGGCATTGAAGTTTGCTTTGTCTTCACATACCTGGACGTCAGAATCAACCATTATTCGCCAAACTTGGGAGAATGCGTGGACCACTATTGGGCTTTGCAATACGCTTATTACAGATTTGCAGGCAATCAGCCCCGCATCTATACGCATGACTGAGGATGCTTTGAATAGTTATATTGCCGAAGTACGTACCCTGCGTGCTTGGGCATACTACAATATCTTTGAGATTTGGGGTGGAGCACTTCCCTTGAACATTTCTTCGGGTGCGGAAATCCCTGGTTCTGCAGATACTGATTTTGATAAGGGGTGCAAGATTATCTACGATTTTATCAGTCAGGAATTAGATGAGTCAGTTACAGATCTTATGAAAGAAGATGGTTCTGGAAAGACTCGCAACCGCATGAACCAAGCTGCCAATCGTATGATTAAGATGCGCTTGTTGCTGAATTCTGAGGTGTTTATCAAACAAAACAGTTATAATGAGTGTGCCACTCTTTGCCAAAAAATTCTGAATGGCGATTATGGTACTTACAGCATTACCGATGACTATCGCGATATTTATTCGATAAACAATGTAGAATGTCCGGAAGTTGTAATGGCATTGGCGATGGAAGTCGGTCAGGTCAATACCGGTTGGATGCGTAACATGCCTTTCATGCCTTACAATTGTTGGGATTACTTTGGAGGTACATACAGCCAGAGCGGATGGAATTGTGTATGCTTGGCACCTTCATGGGATAATTCTGGAAATGTACAGCCGTATGGTGGTACTGACAATCCTAAGAGCTTTCTTACTGACTACGGTGATAAGTTAGGAGCAGTTTATGAACGTTTCCACGATAAAGATATCCGTAAGCAGAACTATGTGTATAATGAAACAACAGGAAACTATCAAGGCATTTTTTTGAAAGGGGCTATTAAAGCCAACTATGGTAAGGGTGCGGCTTTGAAAGCAGATGCCGACCGTGACGGTCAGGATTTGGTTTATGTGGATCAGGTGGGTACATTCCTTAATTTAGGACGTAATCTGGAGACTGTCATGTCACCTCGCTGGGGTGAAACGAATTCAGGTGTCCGTTTGGTAAGATATCCGGTTTATCCGGAGAGTGCAGGCATTGATTTCCAAAACATCGATGAGGTGGAATTCCGTTTGAGTGAAGTGGTCTATACTCTTGCTGAATGTAAAATGCGTGCAGGTGATACAGAAGGTGCTAAAGAGCTGGTATATAGAGTTAAAACACGCTATTTTACAGATAAATCGGCTCTCGAACAGCCCGGTCCTGGTTTTACATCCTTTGATATGGATTGGATGTTGAGTGAATGGGGACTTGAATTCTTGGGAGAGGGGCGTCGTCGTCGTACAGACTTGCGTCGTTTCGATAAGTTTACGCAAGGGCAATGGTGGTTCTTTGGCCGTGCCACGGACGACGGTTTAAGCTATCCGGCTAAACGTGACCGCAAATACGAGTGGTATCCCTTGCCCCAGTCTGCCCTTATGGTAAATCCGGGACTGGTACAGAATCCTAATTATTAATCATCCTATAATAATAGTAACAATGAAAAAATATATATGTAATCCGCTATGGCTTTTGTTGCTTTTTGTAGCTTTCATCAGTAGTTGTGACAAGGAGGAAATTGTGTTTGACCATGAGTTGCCGCAATTTGAACTTCGTAGCGATGCTATCTTGCTGGAGGTGATTATGCCCCAAGGAACTGGTGCCGATGAAATAATTTATATTGCAGGCGATTTCAATGGAGGTCAGGATGCTGCTTCCGGAGACCTTAAGTGGCAGATGGAGAAAGCTGCAAACAATGATGTTAAATGGGGCATATACCTCTATCCGGAAGATTTTGTTAATGGAAAGACACTTGCCGATGGCTTTTATTTCGTTTCTAAGACACAAGGTATAGAGCGTACTTTGCAGAATGGGGATGCTTTACATCAAATTTCGGCTAAGGTAGGTACTCGCACTGATATAACGGTAACCCGCTGGAATGCTTATTTTGAGGAGCCGGAAGACCCAAGTGAAGTGATTCATGACGGTTATGCTGTGTTCGTGATGGACAATACAGGTTGGGATGCACTGACACTTTATGCGTGGGGAAATGATTTGCCGGAACTTTTTGGAGGTTGGCCCGGTATTTCACCTACTGGTAGCGTTGAGATAAAAGGAATTACCTATAAATACTTCGATACAGGTGAAGCAAATAAGGGATTGGTTTACAATTTGATATTTAACGATAATGGAGTAGGTTCACAATTTGATGGACCACAGAACTTTACTCTTGACCGTGACATATATTTGGAAATCACAGAAAGCGGTTGGACGGAAATAGATCCGGATGCAGTGGTCATCCATGATGGTTATACCATTTTTATTGAAGACCAGTCCAGATGGGCAGAAACAACCATATATGCGTGGGGAAATGATATACCGGAACTCTTTGGCAGTTGGCCAGGAATATTACCAACCGGTAGTGTTGAGATAAAAGGTGTCACGTATAATTATTACGATACAGGTGAAGCAAATAAGGGATTGACTTACAATCTGATAATGAATAATAACAATGGAGGCTCACAATTTGACCTCGCAGCAGTGACGCTTGATCGAGATTATTATTTCCGTATTACGGACATAGCTGGTGAGGAGATTGACCCTAACAATCCGGACGGAGACTCTGAACCGGAATCTGAAGCGGCTTTTGTTTCTAATCAGAATAATTTCTTGAAATGAGTTTTGTATAGTAATGAAGATGTTAAATGACCTATTGGTGGAATGAGATTGGGGATAGGATATCTCTTTTCAATCTTGCGGATATATGTCCCAAGGCTTGGTTTTTCTATCCCAAGTCTTGGGATAGAAAAACCAAGCCTTGGGAAGAAGTTATCTCTTAGCTCTTTTGTTTTTTAGTATTGGCTTCCGGGATTTTTAGTATTAAGTCTTAGTATCTTTTCTGCCAATGCCCATCACTGGAGAGTTTGGATGCTCCTTTTGCAGATATCAGTTCCGCCAATGAGTATAAGTATAGATAAAAAGTAGAAATATGAAAAAAGTAATAATTGCGACACTGCTCTTTACGATGCTACATTCTTGTATGGGGTGTAGTGATAGTCAGAGTGACATGGAACCGATTCCCGTCCCACAGGAAGAATACATGGCTTCGGATATGGTGATTTATGAGGCAAATCCCCGCATTTTTGCCGAAGAAAATGCGTTCTCTGCCATCAAAGCAGAGCTTGACCGTATTCAAAGCCTGGGAACTACCGTGCTTTGGCTGATGCCTGTAAATGAGCCGGGAGTACTGAAAAGTGTGAATTCACCTTATTGTATAAAGGATTATAAAAAGCTGAATACACGTTACGGAACAAAAAAAGACTTGAAAGAACTGGTAGATGCTGCCCATGCCAAAGGAATGAAAGTGATTCTTGACTGGGTTGCCAACCATACTTCGTGGGACAATGCTTGGGTGACTGAGCATCCGGATTGGTATACACAGGATGCAAATGGCAATGTGGTACAACCTCAAGAACAGCCTTGGGCGGATGTTGCTGACTTGAATTTTGACAACGAAACCATGCAGCAAGCCATGATTGATGCCATGAAGTATTGGGTAACAGAAATTGGTATTGATGGATACCGTTGTGATTATGCCGAGGGGGTACCAGATGCTTTCTGGAAGAAAGCAATCGCCGAGCTCCGTACACTTGACAATAATTTGCTGATGCTTGCCGAAGGCGGAAAAACGTCTTTAATGAACAATGGTTTCAATCTGCTCTACGGCTGGAACTTCCATAGTAAACTGAAAGACTATTATGCCGGTAAATGCTCACTTACTGACCTTTATGCTATGAATACTTCCGAATTGGAGGGAATGCCGAAGGGTACGTTACGGTTACGCTATTCTACTAATCATGACCAGGCAAGTGAGGCTTCACCGATAGAATGTTATGGCGGTGAGCGTGGTGCCATGTCTGCTTTTGTATTGACGACTATGCTCGAGGGGATACCTCTTATTTATAGTTCGCAGGAAGTAGCCTATCCGCGGTCACTTAACTTTTTCAATTACGGAGTTATAGACTTGAAGTCCAATGAAGTCTTTGCGCAAGAGATGGCAGAAATCATCAGAGCCTATAAAGCTACGAGCAGTGTACGTGGTGGTGAACTGGAAGTTTATACTACCGGAGATGTCGCTTCATTTTATCGGGCAGCAGGCAGTCATGGCATGTTGGTCATGGTGAATACTGCCAATGAGTCTGTACAAGTGAAAGTACCTATGGAGCATGCTGGCAAGACCATGACCGATGTGATTGCCGGTGTGGATGTGGAGTTGCCTACAGTAATGACGATGGAACCTTATCAATATTTTATATATCAACAATAACGGATGTATATGAAACATGTATTATTAACAGTTGTATTTCTGGGAATTGCTTGTGTGGCGATGGCACACGAATTGTTATCTCCCAATGGGAATCTGAAACTCAATGTTGTGCTTGATTCCGAGGGGGGGCCGGTCTATAGCTTATATTACAAAGGAGAGCCGGTTGTAGAACCTTCTGCCTTGGGAATACTTATGGAAGAAGCGGATTTGTCAAATGGCTTCCGGATTCTTGATGCAACAAATTCTACTTTTGATGAAACTTGGATGCCTGTATGGGGAGAGTATGAAAAAGTCCGTAACCATTACAATGAACTTACTGTCACTCTCTCACAACCGGCAAAGCACGACCGTATGATGATTGTACGTTTTCGATTGTTTGACGATGGACTCGGATTCCGTTATGAGTTGCCGGAGCAGAAAACCATGAATTATCTGACGGTAAAAGACGAACTGACGGAATTCAATCTGACCGGTAATCATACACTCTATTGCATTCCCGGTGATTATGATACGAATGAGTTTGCCTATACTACTGCGGCCATTTCCGAAGTGCGCGAAGCTATGGAACGTAATCTACGTAAAAAAGGATATGAAGCTAAAGCGACTTCATTCACAGTACAAACACCCCTTATGATAAAGACTACCGAAGGACTTTATATCAATATTCATGAAGCTGCCTTGGTAGATTATTCTGCCATGTTGCTGAATGTGGATGATAAAGAGTTTAACTTTTCTGCTCATCTTACTCCCGATAAATTAGGAAAGAAAGGATATCTGCAATTACCGTTGCATACCCCGTGGCGTACAATTATGGTTAGTGACGATGCACGTAGCATCCTTGCTTCTCAGTTGATTCTTAATCTGAATGAACCTTGTAAGCTGGAAGATACTTCTTGGATTAAGCCACAGAAATTTATCGGTGTCTGGTGGGAGATGTTTACTGGTGGAGGAGGTACATGGGCATATAGCGACTATTATAAGGCTAAACCCGGCATAACCGACTATTCAAAGTTAACTCCTAATGGACATCATCCGGCCAATACTGAACATGTGAAAGAGTACATAGACTTTGCGGCGGAGAATGGTATTGATGCGGTATTGGTTGAGGGCTGGAATGAAGGTTGGGAAGATTGGGCATCCTATCGTAAGGATCGTCAGTTCCTTTTTGACAAACCTTATCCGGACTTTGATGTTGCGGTACTACATGCCTATGCCAAATCAAAGGGAGTAAAGATTATCATGCATCATGAGACGGCTGCTAATGCTGCCGACTATGAGCGGCAGCTGGATGTAGCCTTTCAATTTATGGTAGATAATGGCTATAATTCTGTAAAGACCGGATATGTGGGCTCAATCATTCCCCGTAGTGAATATCATTCCTCACAATGGATGAACAATCATTATATACATGTGGTGAAGCGTGCTGCTGATTATAAGATTATGGTAGATAGTCACGAGGCTGTTCGTCCCACCGGCTTGTGCCGTACCTGGCCCAACTGGGTAGCGCAAGAATCTGCCCGTGGTGGTGAGTTTGAATCTATGGGGGGCAATGATCCGGATCATACTTGTATCTTGCCGTTTACTCGGTTGAAGGGTGGTCCGATGGATTACACTCCTGGTATTTTCCAGACAAAACTTTCGTATTATAATGGTTCGAAACCTAAAGGTCAGGCGGGTACTACATTGGTAAAACAATTGGCTCTATATGTAACGATGCCCTCTCCGTTACAGATGGCAGCAGACCTGCCGGATAATTATCGCCGTTTTCCCGATGCGTTTCAATTTATTAAGGATGTAGCGGTGGATTGGAGCAATTCTTGGTATCTGGAAGCCGAACCGGGTGATTATATCACAGTGGCTCGTCAAGCCAAAGGAAAACAAGAGTGGTATGTAGGTGCTATTACCGACGAACATCCTCGTACGGCAACTATTCCTTTCTCTTTCTTACCCGAAGGAAGGAAATATATTGTTACCGTTTATGCAGATGGTCGGGATGCAGACTGGAAAGATAATCCGCAGAGCTATGACATCCGTCGTGGCATAGTAACGTCAAAGAGTGTGCTGCGTCAACCTCTGGCAAGTAGTGGAGGGGTGGCTATCAGTGTTCGAGAAGCAACAAAAGAAGAGGTAAAAGGATTGAAGAAATTATGAAGCTTGTCCGTACATAGTAATTATTATGTTGCGGATTTAATACAAGCATTTAAGAATTAAAGTTAGCAATTGGAAAGGCATAGTCCGTGAGGATTGTGTCTTTTTTCGTAAATTATTCGTCATTTCTTATTTTCTTTATTATAATTTTTTCTATATTTATGCCGTTATGGCGAATTGTTGACAGAATAGGAAAAGAATAGACCATTTAGGTATGAATAGAGAATGCCGGGGATTTGACATTTTATCATTCTTTAATCAAAATATAACCGTAAAATTTAGCTGTTTTGAAAAGTTTTCCTATATTTGCGGTGTTATTCATTGACATTTTGTTTGAATAGCGTGAAGTCAACAAGGTAATAACCTTTAAAACGTAATATTATGAATATCGAACGTATCATGGCCTCTTTAGAGGCAAAGCACCCCGGCGAGTCTGAGTATCTTCAAGCCGTAAAGGAAGTTCTTCTTTCCATCGAAGATATCTATAACCAACATCCTGAGTTCGAGAAAGCGAAAATTATAGAACGTCTGGTTGAACCTGACCGTATCTTTACTTTCCGTGTAACGTGGGTGGATGATAAGGGTGAAGTTCAGACGAACCTCGGCTATCGTGTGCAGTTCAACAATGCCATTGGCCCGTACAAAGGCGGTATTCGTTTCCATGCTTCCGTAAATCTTTCTATCCTCAAATTCCTGGGATTTGAGCAGACTTTCAAGAATGCTTTGACTACATTGCCTATGGGCGGTGGTAAGGGTGGTTCCGACTTCTCTCCGCGCGGAAAGAGCGATGCTGAAATCATGCGTTTCTGTCAGGCCTTCATGCTGGAATTGTGGCGTCACCTCGGTCCGGATATGGATGTTCCTGCCGGTGATATCGGTGTAGGCGGTCGCGAAGTGGGCTATATGTTCGGTATGTATAAGAAGTTGACTCGCGAATTTACGGGCACATTTACCGGTAAAGGATTGGAATTTGGCGGTTCGCTGATTCGTCCTGAAGCAACAGGATTTGGTGGCTTGTATTTCGTAAACCAAATGTTACAGACAAAAGGCATTGACATCAAGGGCAAGACCGTGGCTATCTCCGGTTTTGGAAATGTAGCTTGGGGTGCTGCTACCAAGGCTACCGAATTGGGTGCCAAGGTGGTTACCATCTCCGGTCCCGACGGTTACATCTACGACCCGAACGGTATCAGTGGCGAAAAGATAGATTATATGCTGGAACTCCGGTCATCGGGCAACGATATCGTAGCACCGTATGCCGACGAATTCCCCGGCTCTACTTTCGTGGCAGGCAAACGCCCGTGGGAAGTGAAAGCGGACATCGCTCTGCCTTGCGCTACCCAGAACGAGCTGAACGGCGAAGATGCACAACACCTCATTGACAACAAGGTGACATGTGTAGGCGAAATCTCCAATATGGGATGTACGCCCGAAGCTATCGACCTTTTCATTGACAACAAGATTATGTATGCACCGGGTAAGGCTGTCAATGCAGGTGGTGTGGCTACCAGCGGACTGGAAATGTCGCAGAACGCCATGCACCTCAGCTGGAGTGCAGCCGAAGTGGATGAAAAACTCCACGCCATCATGCACGGAATTCATGCTCAATGCGTAAAATATGGGACAGAACCTGATGGCTACATCAACTACGTGAAGGGAGCGAATATCGCCGGTTTCATGAAGGTGGCTCATGCCATGATGGGTCAGGGAATTATCTAAGAGAGAAACTTTGTTTAGTTGTATTTGTATTTGTGGTTTGTGCTGCTCTACGCCTGTGAAGGTATCGGGCAGTACTTTTTTTATTCTCAATTAAAAAAGTTGTATCTTTGTATCCGAGAAACCATAAATGACAAAGAGATGTTACTACCTGAATTGAAACTGAGACGTGATAAAATACGCTCTCTCATGGCTCAACAAGAGATTGATGCCGCTCTTATCGCTTGTAATGTAAACTTAATCTATACGTATGGACGTGTCGTCAGCGGTTACTTGTATCTGCCGTTGAATGCTCCCGCCCGTTTATTCATCAAACGTCCCAACAATATTGAAGGGGAACATATCCATCCTATCCGTAAACCGGAACAACTGCCTGACTTACTAAAGGAATGTGGTTTGCCCATACCTGCCAGGTTGATGCTGGAGGGGGATGAGTTGTCTTTTACGGAATATAACCGTTTGGCAGCGTGTTTCCCTGAAACGGAGGTGCTTCCTTGTGGTACGGCCCTTATCCGGAAGGCCCGAAGTGTCAAGACTGAAATAGAGATTGAGATGTTCCGTCGTTCCGGCATTGCACATGCCAAGGCCTACGAACAAATACCCTCGGTTTATAGACCGGGAATGACAGACTGCCAGTTATCCATCGAAATAGAGCGCCTGATGCGCCTGGAAGGTTGTCTGGGCATTTTCCGTACCTTCGGACAAAGTATGGAGATTTTTATGGGAAGTCTGCTGGCAGGAGACAATGCCACTGCGCCTGCCCCCTATGATTTTGCTCTGGGAGGCGAAGGACTTGACCCGTCACTGCCTATCAGTGTGAACGGTGCACTGTTGCAACCCGGCCAGAGCTTTATGGTTGATATGGGGGGTAACTTCTATGGCTATATGGGCGACATGAGCCGTGTATTCTCTATCGGAAAGTTGCCGGAAAAGGCATCTGTTGCCCATCAGGTTTGCCTGGACATACAAGAGGCTGTTGTAGAAAAAGCGAAACCGGGTGCTGTTTGTGAGGACCTTTACAATCTCGCTATCGATATTGTCACCAAAGCGGGCTTTGCCGACAACTTTATGGGAGCCACTCAAAAAGCCAAGTTTATCGGTCATGGCATCGGACTGGAAATCAATGAAATGCCGGTGCTGGCTCCACGCATGAAGCAGGAGCTGGAACCGGGCATGGTCTTTGCTTTGGAACCGAAGATTGTTTTGCCAGGCATTGGTCCCGTCGGTATCGAAAACTCTTGGGTTGTAACAGCGGAAGGAGTGGAGAAACTGACGTTGTGTAAGGAAGAGATTGTGGAACTTTGAAAATTGATAATGGATAATGGAAAATTGCCATGCGGTTTCAATAAATACGCTGCACTGTTTATTTTTCCATTATCCATTTTCAATTATTTTACCCTTCTGTTAAGCTGATTATTCGCTTTCGAAGGTTTGGATTTACCAATCCGTTTTCCGGTTGGCTTGGCCTTGTTGCTCCGTTTGGGCTTTATGCCGGAATGGTTACTCGCCTTCATAATATTCACATAAGTAGTAGCGGGCTATAAAGTCCCAATATTGATGCAGTGTTTCTTTTCCTTTCAGGAAGGGAAGTTCCACATCGGGTAGAATTCCTTTGGCCATTCCGTATTTCAGCAGGTCGAACGGACACTCTCCGGGTTGGCAGAACATCTTGTAACCCTCTGCAGCAGCGCGTTTGGCATCGTACATCGGGTTATGTTCTTCACAGAAATAGGCGGCCACGTTGTGGGCTACGAGCATACCTTTGGCGTTGGCATAAATCACGAACTCTTTTTGGTATTCCAGGTCGGGCAATAGTGCGGACCGTTTGTTTTCCCATCCCAAGACATCGACAAAGAAAGTGCAAAGCTCCTTGTAATCGGTGAAGTATAGCAGCGGTTTCCCCTGGCTGTATTCCAGACAGCGGGCGGCATCTTTACTCAGTTTGGTTTCCGGAGTGACTTCCGGCAGCGGAGTAATGGGCATATCCAGTAAATCAAGTCCCATTACCCAAAGGAAGGAAGATTCTCCCTCGCTGATGGGAGCTTCTTCGAAACGTGCATCCATCAGTTCATAGGCGCTTTGGCTTAATGCAAGCAGGTCTTTGTCATAAGGACTGAACAAGGTGTATTCCTTGTCAAAAATACTAAATTGTGATTTCAATGTCCACAGTACGAATGCAATGTCTTCCTGATTTATTTCATCGGGCGTATAATCGTCACCCAGTGGATAGAACGGCAGGTAAGTTCCGTATACTCCTTGAAAGGCTTCGGAGAAAAGTTTCCAGCCTCCGCTTTGGGCAATGGCATCTTGAAAGTACATGCCGAGGGAGATGGCTGCGTCAATTTGGGTACGCAGGTCTTCCTTGTTGAACAAGGGAGAGGTCTTGACGAGGGGCAGGATGCTTGTGGCAAAGTCGAGGTACCATTTGTCCGTTGGCAGTACGTGGGTGCGTTCATTGGCCCCCAACCAATATTGCATGTTGATTGTTGTCATGATTTGTTTGTTTTAGATAAATATTATAGTCTTTTTAATGCCAATTTGATGACTTGTTCCACCGGTGCGCTTGGTTCTTCCTTCAAAATGGCAAGCACTACTTTTTGTGAGGGGGCTTGTGCAAAGCCCAGCATGGTAAGGGCGGCTACGGCTTCTTCTTGTACTTGTGCGTTGGCTGCCGATACCAGTGTACCTATGGTCCCTGCGTTGCCGGCTACAACGCTGCCGGTCTTGATTTTGTCTTTTAAATCCACAATTATCCGTTGGGCTGTTTTCAGCCCGATACCCTTGACTGTTTTCAGTAGAGTGGCGTTTTCCGTGCTGATGACATTTATCAGTTCGGATGGCGAGAGTGCCGAGAGAATCATGCGAGCTGTATTTCCGCCGATGCCTGAAACGGAGATGAGCAACAGGAATAGTTCGCGTTCCTGCTTGTCAGCGAACCCGTAGAGGACATAGGCGTCTTCACGGATAGCTTCGTATATATATAGTTTGCATTCTTTCTTGCCCTGGATGGCGGCATACGTATTCAATGAAATATTGACGCCGTATCCCAGTCCGTTGCAGTCTATTATTGCGGTTGCCGGACTTAGTTCGGCAATTCCGCCTCTGATGTATTCTATCATAATTCTTTTGCTTGTTGGCCCCAAATGTGCCTTGCGTACATATCATCTGCGAATGTATGAATTATTATTGGACTTTCACTCACTAAAAAAAGAAAAACTGTGTGAAACAGCAGGGAGTTCTGCCGATATAATAAATTAAAATGCTTACTTTTGCGCCGATAAAGTAGAAAACTGATAAATAAATTCATAAAAAGAATGAAAAAAGTAAGAGCAGCCATCGTTGGCTATGGTAATATCGGGCATTATGTGCTCGAAGCCCTGCAAGCAGCTCCCGATTTCGAAATTGCCGGTGTAGTACGCCGTGCCGGAGCTGAAAACTGTCCTGCGGAACTGAGTGCATATCCCGTTGTGAAGAATATCAAGGAACTGAAAGGCGTGGATGTTGCTATCCTTTGTACGCCTACCCGCAAAGTGGAAGAGTATGCAAAGGAGATCCTTGCTTTAGGCATTCATACTGTGGACAGTTTCGATATCCATACGGGTATCACTGCCTTGCGCCGCACACTGGATGCAGAGGCTAAAAAGCATAATACGGTATCCATCATTTCTGCCGGCTGGGACCCGGGTAGTGACTCCATTGTCCGCACCATGCTGGAAGCCATTGCTCCGAAAGGCATTACCTATACTAATTTTGGTCCGGGCATGAGCATGGGACATACCGTGGCTGTAAAGGCCATCGAAGGTGTGAAAGCCGCCCTTTCCATGACTATTCCTACAGGAACCGGCATTCACCGTCGTATGGTGTACATCGAGTTGAAGGATGGCTACGAATTTGACAAGGTGACTGCAGCCATCAAAGCCGACCCGTACTTTGTGAATGACGAAACACATGTAAAATTGGTTCCGAGTGTGGATGCACTGCTCGATATGGGTCATGGGGTAAACCTGACCCGTAAAGGTGTGTCCGGCAAGACGCAGAACCAGCTATTTGAGTTCAACATGCGTATCAACAATCCTGCCCTCACGGCACAAGTGCTGGTATGTGTGGCGCGTGCCGCTATGCGTCAGCAGCCGGGTTGCTATACAATGGTTGAAGTTCCGGTAATAGACTTGCTTCCAGGCGACCGCGAAGAGTGGATTGGCCATTTGGTATAAGACACAGAAAAAACAGATGATGTGTTTGGTTCAAACGCATCGTCTGCTTGCCCCGAATACATCATCTGTTTGATGCAAACGCATCATCCGTTCTACCGCGAATGGATGATGCGTTTTTTATATGTCTTGTTCTTTAAAAGAAATACCTCAGTATATCATTGAAGTTTGCCCAAATCAGCAAACCGAACAAGAGGAACATGCCCACCATCTGCGCACGTTCCATAAACTTGTCGCTGGGCTTGCGGCGTGCAATGATTTCGTAAATGAGGAATAACACGTGTCCGCCGTCCAGTGCAGGGATGGGCAGAATATTCATAAAGGCAAGGATGATGGAGAGGAATGCCGTCATGTACCAGAACTGGTGCCAGTCCCACGTGGCGGGGAAAATACTGCCGATGGTTCCGAAACCTCCGAGTTGCTTGGCTCCTTCCTTGGAGAAGAGATATTTCATCTGGCCTACGTAGCCTTTCAGAGTCTTTACCCCCAAAGATACGCCGGCAGGGAAAGAGGAAAGGAAACTGTATTCCTTGCGGACAACGGGCAGCAGTTTGTCGGTTGCCGTACGTGCTGCTACGCCTATTTCATAGTCGGCATTGGTCATCATGCTCAAGGTGTCTGTCACACCGTTACGGACGTATGTCAAGGTTACCTCATGGGATGCATTGGCTTTCTTGCGCTTCAGCATCTCTTCTTTGAAGTCGTAGTAGGCTATTGACTTTCCATCCAAGTGGGTGATGCTGTCACCTACTTGCAGACCGGCGGAAGCGGCAGGGTATCCTACAATCAGGCTGTCGACTACATAAGGGAAACGGAAACTGGCGAAACGCACGCTGTCTGCCAGCAAGCGGTTCATCATGTCTTCGGGGATGTAGACTGAAGCAGCTTCCCCGTCACGCAATACGCTTACCTGGCGGGCATCGACAATACTGGTCAGCAGGTCGCCGTCATAGCGTTCGAATGGTACCCCGTCGGCAGATATTAGGATATCGCCGTCGCGGAAGCCTATGGCTTTGGCTGTTTCGTTAAAATCCATACCCAATGGGGCTTTTTGTACTGGTATATATTCGTCGCCCCAAGTAAAAAGTATCATGGAATAGATGAACAATGCGAGCAGGAAGTTGAACAATACACCGCCTACCATAATTAGCAGGCGCTGCCATGCCGGCTTGGCACGGAACTCCCATGGCTGCATGGGTTGCTTCATCTGTTCGGTATCCATAGATTCGTCTATCATACCTGCTATTTTTACATAACCACCTAAGGGTAGCCACCCGATACCATATTCCGTGTCACTGTGTTTGGGCTTGAACTTGAATAATGTGAACCAAGGGTCAAAGAATAAGCAGAACTTTTCTACCCGCGTCTTGAACAGACGCGCAAAAAGGAAGTGCCCCCCCTCATGAACAATAACGAGCAACGAGAGGCTCATAATGAGTTGCAGGGCACGAATCAAGAATGTTTCCATCTAATTATTTGCTGTTTTACGATTTTTATAATTTTCGCAAAGGTACGTTTTCTTATTTAACGTATCAAATGAGTAGATGTTTTTTATAATTCTTTTCATTCCGGTGTATCTATCAAATCAGCTCTTCTGCTATCCGTCGGGCTTCGGCATCCGTAGCCACATAGTCTTCATAGGTGGGCTTCTGTAAGTAGGATACGCGCGACATGGTCTTTTCTATTACTTCACTCATGCCAAGGAACGAAATTTTGTCCTGCAGGAAGGCAGCTACCACCACTTCATTGGCGGCATTGACAATGCAAGGCATATTGCCTGCACGATGTAGCGCTTCGTAGGCCAGGGCGAGGTTACGGAAACGGGTGGTGTCCGGTTGCTCGAACGTCAGTTCCGTGCACAGCTTGAAGTCCAGGCGCGGGAAAGAGGCTTTCAACCGGTCGGGATAGGAGAAGGCATATTGGATGGGCAGGCGCATGTCCGGCATTCCCAGTTGTGCTTTCACGGCACCGTCCTCAAACTGTACCATGGAGTGGATGACGGATTGCGGGTGTACCACGACTTCTATCTGGTCGGGACGTACACCGAACAGCCATTTGGCTTCGATTACCTCGAACCCTTTGTTCATCATGGAAGCAGAGTCTATCGTGATTTTGGCGCCCATGTCCCAGTTGGGGTGTTTCAGTGCTTGCGCTTTGGTGACGGTTGTTAGTTGCTCCATAGTGCAGGTGCGGAACGGACCTCCGGAGGCAGTCAGTATCACTTTTTCTATTTGGTTGCCTATCTCACCGGCCAGGCACTGGAAAACGGCGGAGTGCTCGGAGTCGACGGGTAGGATGGGGACACCGCTGAAGCGTGCCAGGTTATTGATGAGCTCTCCCGCCACCACCAGCGTCTCTTTGTTGGCAAGGGCTATCGGCTTACGGGCTCGGATGGCATTCATGGTGGGCTTCAGCCCTGCATATCCCACCATGGCGGTCAATACCATATCAATGGGATTTTCGGTCACAATCTGGCAGAGGGCATCTGCGCCGGCATATACCTTGATAGGTAGGTCGGCAAGCGCTTCTTTCAGTTGCGTGTATTTCGATTCGTTGGCTATTACCACTGCCTCAGGCTTGAATCTGCGTGCCTGGGCTATGAGTTCCTCTACGCGGTTATTGGCGGTCAATACGTATGCTTCGTACTGGTCGGGATGTTCTTCGATGACCTGCAACGCTTGTGTACCGATGGAACCGGTAGAACCGAGTATGGCAATCTGTTTCATTTACTATTATGCTATTTACAATTTACTATTTGGAGACTAAAATACGATGTAAAGCTCGGGATTTACGGCCCTGCCCTTATGCCACAGCTCGAAGTGAAGGTGGGGACCGGTGGACAGCTCGCCGGTGTTTCCTACCAGTGCGATGGCTTCACCCCCTTTCACCGCATCTCCTTCCCGTTTCAGCAGAGAGCCGCAATGCTTGTAGACTGACACGAAGTCCTGGTTGTGCTGTATTTCTATCAGATAACCCGTCTCGGCAGTGTAGGTACTCAGTATGACGGTACCGTCTAAGGTGGCCAATACGCTTTCGCCCGGATTGGCGGCAATGTCCGTGCCGAAGTGTTTTGTTTCGGCATTGAAGGGAGATGAAATCATGCCGCGTGTGGGGCGGTAGAAAATCAGTCCGTCTATTTCGGGGCGAGCGGTGATGCTCGTCAGGTTGTACTTTTCTGTCTCCTCGTACTGTTTGCGGAATTCGGCTTCCCGTTGTGTACGTTCCATGAGCGAATCTTCGCGCAGGTGGGTCAACGAGTCGATGGAATGTATGGTATCTGCCTTTATCTTGCCCTGGAAGATGTCCTGGATATTCATGATATAGAGGTTCTGTCTGTTCACCAGTTGCTGGAGGGAATCTACGCGCAAGGCATTCTCCACTACCTGGGCACGGATTTCACTGTTCATATATCCCGGCAGGTAGTTGCGCAGCGGGGTGAAGGCTACGATCAGGGAGGCGATGAGAAACAATACGAACAGCACGGAGAGCAATACGGACAGTCCGTTCAGCTTGGATACGCGCAACGTGATGATATCCTCAAGGGTATTCTCGTTCGTAATCGTCAGTCTGTACTTGAACTTGATGTTACTCCAAAATGCTTTTCTTCGTTTCTTTTTCATACCTCTTCTGTTTCGTCCAAAGCTATCAAACCTTCCGGCAGGTCTACGGTGATGACCTTGTGCTTCTGGTCAATGTCTATGATAAACTCTTCTTGTGCCGGCACCAGCAGTTCTTCTCCCTGATAATCTACCACAAACAGTGTGTTGATGGTCGATGTGTCCACGTCCGTCACTTCTCCCAGCGTGCCGTGATGTACTTCCTCCATACGAAAACCGACGAAGAAGTCCCAACTCAGTTCACCTGGTCCTGCCTCTTCTGCATGCTTTACGGGGAAGTAGACCTCAATATTAGTGAACATGCGGGCGCGTTCTGTCGTGTCCACGCCTTCCAGTTTGACAAGGGCGGTGGTGTCGGAGCGGAAACGGTATTCTTCCAAGAAGAAAGGCACCAGTATACCATCCAGCAGGCAGATTAGGTATTCGGCTTCCACCCGGTCGAAGATGTCATCCGTAAAAGTGAACGATAGTTCTCCGTGAATGCCGTGGGGCTTGTTGAATATACCTATCTTATATACTTCTTCTCTCTTTATCATCTTATTCTATTCTTGTTATTCTTGCTCCGAGCGCATTCAGTCGCCCTTCGATGTTCTGATACCCACGGTCTATCTGCTCTATGTTGTGGATGCGGCTGATGCCGTCCGCACTCATGGCAGCTATCAGCAGGGCGATGCCCGCACGGATATCGGGCGAGGTCATGTTGCCGCCACGTAGTTTAAAGCCGTGGTCGTGACCGATGACAACGGCGCGGTGCGGGTCGCAGAGGATAATTTGCGCTCCCATATCTATCAGCTTGTCCACAAAGAACAAACGGCTTTCGAACATTTTCTGATGAATGAGTACACTGCCTTTTGCCTGGGTGGCAACCACCAGCAGCACACTGAGCAAGTCTGGTGTCAGTCCGGGCCAGGGTGCGTCGGCAATGGTCATGATGGAGCCGTCGATAAAGTACTCTATCTGGTACGTCTCTTGTGCGGGCACGTAAATGTCGTCTCCCCACTGCTCCATCTTGATGCCGAGTCGACGGAAACTGTCGGGGATAATTCCCAAGTTCTCGTAGGAGACATTCTTGATGGTCAGTTCGCTACGGGTCATGGCTGCCATGCCAATGAAACTGCCCACTTCAATCATGTCGGGGAGGATGGTATGCTCGGTTCCGTGCAGCTCGTCTACTCCGTCTCGTGGGCTCGGAGATGTGTATAAGCGACAGGCCTTCTATCTTAGCTCCCATCCGGTTCAGCATTCTGCAAAGTTGCTGCACGTAGGGTTCGCAGGCGGCGTTGTAGATGGTGGTCTTGCCTTTGGCAAGGACGGCTGCCATTACGATATTGGCTGTTCCCGTTACAGATGCCTCGTCGAGTAGCATATAACTGCCATGCAGTTGTTTGGCTGAGATTTCGTAGATGCCACGCTCCTCATTATAGACAAAGTCGGCTCCTAAATTCTGGATACCGATAAAGTGTGTATCCAGACGGCGGCGTCCTATCTTGTCTCCGCCCGGCTTGGAAATCATGGCCTTGCCGAAACGTGCCACCATCGGCCCCACCAGCATGACGGAACCGCGCAGGCTGGAACATTTTTTCAGGAACGCGTCACTTTCCAGATAGGCGAAATCAATGTTGGCAGCTTGAAAGCTGTAAGTGTCAATGCCTTTTTTAGATACGCTGACTCCCATATCCCGCATCAATTGGATAAGGTTGTTGACGTCCAGTATGTCCGGGATATTGTGCACAGTCACCTCTTCGGCAGTGAGCAATGTGGCGCAGATAATTTGCAACACCTCGTTTTTTGCTCCTTGGGGGTAAATGTCACCGGAAAGTCTGTGTCCTCCTTCGATTACAAATGATGCCATGAAATTAGTGATTAGGGGTTGGTGATTAGTGATTAGTGATTAGTGGTCTGCATGGTGATGCCGCATGGCATTAATCACTAACCACTAATCATTCAATTTTAGTATTTCCGTTTATTGTTCCGGTTGTTGTTCCGGTTATTCTGGTTGTTCACTTTCGGACGGTAGTTCTGGTCAATACGTTCGGCCATGAGACGGACGATACTGTCTGTCATTTGCAGTTTTCCGTCAGAGAGTTCGGTGAGATCATCTGAAATCTTACGGTCATCGACGGTATCTTTGTTCCATGCCATGTAGTCTTTCTTCATGTGGTTACAAATGAGCGCTATCAAGTTCTGCTTCTCTTCTCCTTCCGGAAATTCGATGGCTTTCTTTATCAGTACTTCCAGTGTACGGCCATAGTGGCGGTAGCGGATTTTGGTACTGGGGTAGGGGATGCTCTCCGGCTTGGTATTCAGATTGTCCTTGCGGATAATTTCGTACGGATAATCTATATCCAATTGGAAGTTGGCCATGATGGCAAGGTGGTCCCATAGCTTATGTTTGAAGTCGGGCACATCGCGCAGATGGGGAAACATGTTTCCCATGATGTTGATGATTGTGTTTGCGCAACGCTGGCGTTCTGCACGGTCTTCGATTGTCAGCGCGTGGTCTACCATATTCTGGATGCTGCGACCATATTCGGGTAGGGGCATCCGTTTTTGTTGAGTGTTATATTGCATCTTTAATTAGTGATTAATGTTCAACGATTAGTGATTAGGGTTTAGCGATTAGTGGTTAGTGATTAATGGGCTACGTAGTGATACCGCATGGTATTCATCCCTAATCCCTAATCGCTAAACCCTAAATAAGTTTCTTTGGCGTGCCGGCTACGAATTCCTTCAAATAGAAGGGTTCGAAATAGGCCACATCCTTGAAATCTTGTTCGGCTATTGCCTTTTCTGCCAACGGGAACATCATGCCGGCAAGCGGGCGGATGCCGTCGATGAAGTGTGCATTGGGATGCGTGATTTTCTCTTTGCATTTGGCTGC
This sequence comes from Bacteroides sp. RTP31139st1_H2_RTP31139_211217, assembly GCF_040227615.1. Classification (NCBI taxonomy): domain Bacteria; kingdom Pseudomonadati; phylum Bacteroidota; class Bacteroidia; order Bacteroidales; family Bacteroidaceae; genus Bacteroides; species Bacteroides sp. RTP31139st1_H2_RTP31139_211217. Next base: position 36,667 of record NZ_JBCNZM010000025.1, read on the forward strand.
ACCGTCACCGAAGAAATAGACGGGATGTTGCTCTAAAAATTCTAGGTAGGAGTTTTCGTCCACAATATCGGCTGCAATGTCGCGCACCGATTTCAAGGCACGGTCGTAGATGGCAGCATAGACTTCCATGCGGCGGGCGTCAATCATCGGGCAGAGTAATGCGTCGTCGGGCAACTCATCGTGGTAGAGCAATACCGGTACACACTGAACTTTCAGGGTTTCCAGCCCGATAAGTGGCAGGTTACGTCCATAGCAGACACCTTTTGCCATCGACACGCCGATACGCAACCCGGTATACGAACCAGGGCCGCAGCTCACGGCGACTGCATCCAACGGCATGGCATGGCTATCGGCAAAGGATAGCGCCTCGTCCACAAAGATTCCCAATGAAACGGCGTGTGAAGGGCCATTCAGGTCCTCTTTCTTGAAAACGTTCTGTCCATCCTCGCTCACGGCTACGGAGCAGGCAGAAGTGGACGTTTCAATATGCAAGATACATGACATAACTTTTATTCTTGATTTTATTGTGGCAAATTTACGTGATTATTTTCACTAATTAAAATAATCGTGTAATTTTGCGCAAAACTATAACATTATGATACAATCTATGACAGGCTACGGCAAAGCAACCGTCGAACTGCCTGATAAGAAAATCAACGTTGAAATAAAGTCGCTCAATAGTAAGGCAATGGACCTATCTGCCCGCATTGCTCCGCTTTATCGTGAGAAGGAGATGGAAATCCGTAATGAAATATCACGGAAACTGGAGCGCGGAAAGGTGGATTTCAGCCTTTGGATAGAAAAGAAAGAGAGTGCGGAAAGCGCCACTCCCATCAACCAGACATTGGTTGAGGGATATTACAAGCAGATTTGTGCTATATCAGAAAATCTAGGAATACCTGTGCCGGATGCGATGGACTGGTTTGCCACGTTACTCCGTATGCCGGATGTGATGACGAAGAATGATACGCAGGAACTGAGTGAGGAGGAATGGGCTGTGGTCTATTCGGCTGTGGAAAAGGCTGTCGGTGCGCTGGTGGACTTCCGTAAGCAGGAAGGAGCTGCCCTTGAAAAGAAGTTCCGTGAGAAGATCGCCAATATCTCCCATTTGTTGGAGACTATCGCTCCCTACGAGAAAGAGCGTGTGGCCAAAGTGAAGGAGCGTATTACCGATGCACTGGAAAAGACCTTGAGCGTGGATTATGACAAGAACCGTCTGGAGCAGGAACTCATCTACTACATCGAAAAACTGGATGTGAACGAAGAGAAACAGCGTCTTGGCAATCATCTGAAATATTTTATCAATACGCTGGAAACCGGAACCGGACAAGGCAAGAAGTTAGGGTTCATCGCCCAGGAGATGGGACGCGAAATCAATACCTTGGGCAGTAAGTCCAATCATGCGGAGATGCAGAAGATTGTCGTTCAGATGAAAGATGAATTGGAGCAAATCAAGGAACAAGTATTGAACGTCATGTAGTATCAAATAGTAAATCGTCAAATCGTAAATAATTCGATGGCAAAACTTATCATATTTTCAGCCCCTTCGGGCTCTGGCAAGTCAACGATTATCAACTATCTGCTGACTCAAAATCTGAACTTGGCATTCTCCATCTCAGCGACCAGCCGCCCGCCCCGCGGAACGGAGAAAGATGGAGTGGAGTATTTCTTTCTGACTCCTGACGAGTTCCGTCGTCGCATAGCCAATGATGAATTCCTGGAGTATGAAGAGGTATATCAGGACCGTTTTTACGGAACACTGAAGGAGCAGGTGGAAAAGCAATTGGCTGCCGGACAGAATGTAGTGTTCGATGTGGATGTAGTGGGTGGTTGCAATATCAAGAAATTCTATGGTGAGCGTGCTTTGTCTGTTTTCATTCAGCCACCTTCAGTGGAGGAATTGCGCAAACGCTTGGTGGGGCGCGGAACAGATGCTCCCGAAGTGATAGAGAGCCGCGTGGCGAAAGCCGAATACGAACTGGGCTTTGCACCGAAGTTCGATACCGTGATTGTGAACGATGACCTGGAGACAGCCAAAGCGGAAGCATTGAAAGTAATCTCTCAATTCTTGAACGAATGAAACAACGTGGAGGAGTGTACAACCAGTTGGCACCGAGGAGGAAGAATAGCCCGAAGCTGAACAAGGCATTGCTAATTATTAATAGCGTTCTGTTCGTCTGCTCCCTTGTTGTGGGTGTATTGTATATACATCATGGCGAGCCTCGTTCCAGTATTTCAATGTTTCTTATCTCTGTAGTGACGATTTTCAATGCTTGGGCTGCCTGGCGTGCGTTGCAAAGACGTCCTTTGTAAGGTTGTATATGAATAAGAATAAATGAATATAGGAATCTTCAGCGGCTCGTTCAACCCGATACACATCGGACATTTGGCCCTCGCCAACTATCTTTGCGAATACGGGGACCTGGACGAAGTGTGGTTTATGGTCACCCCCCACAATCCGCTGAAGGAAGAAAACGATCTGATGGATGACAAGTTACGTTTGAAGCTGGTGCAGCTAGCCACTGAGGGTTATCCCAAGTTTCGCGCTTCCGATTTTGAATTCCATCTGCCTCGGCCTTCTTATACTGTTCATACGTTGGATGCGCTGAAACGGACTTATCCCCAACACACTTTCCATCTTGTCATTGGTTCGGACAACTGGAGGCTGTTCCACCGTTGGTACGAGTCGGAACGCATTATTGCCGAAAATCATCTTCTGGTTTATCCCCGTCCCGGCTATCCGGTAGAGGCCACCTTTTTACCGCAGAATGTGCGGACAGTTTCTTCTCCGGTATTCGAAATCAGCTCCACTTTTATCCGTCGGGCCATAGAGGAGGGAAAAGACGTACGCTACTTCCTGCATCCGGCTGTGTGCGATGAACTCAAACGGATGCAGAATAAATGAATCTTTAAACTGAAATAAATGTCTGTATTTGTACGTGTTTTCATATTTATTTCTTATTTTTGAACGTATCAACCTTGAATGCATGGAAGAGTTTTCTTAATACATAGATATTCCTTAATTTAATAATCCGCTTATGAGAAAAGAACTACTGTTACTGGGAGCATTCGGTATGCTGACGACAGCGACGCTTTGTGCGCAAGAGTTTCATTTGCAACCTACTCCCCAAGAATATATTACGCAAAAAGATTCTGTTGATATTCCCCGACAATACCAGATCCTTTCCGGCAATTCCGTGCAGGACGGACCTGCGTTGCCTTTACTCCGTTCATTGATGCCGGAAGAGGTGCTTGGCGCTTCTTTCCGTGTATATATAGGAGTGAAAGGAGATAAGATTATCAAGAAATACCAACATCGGATTCCACGCAAATCCGAAGGTTATTTCCTGAAAATAGAAAAAGACTGCATCGTCATAGCCGGTGCTGACGAACGGGGAGCGTACTATGGTGTACAGACTCTTGCGCAGTTGCTTGCTTTAGACAAGCTGCCTTTGGCTGAAGTGACGGACTATCCTGATGTTCCCTATCGGGGTGTGGTAGAAGGTTTTTACGGTGCTCCCTGGAGTCAGGAGGCGCGTATACGCCAGCTTGATTTTTATGGTCGGAACAAAATGAATGTCTATATCTATGGACCGAAAGACGATCCTTATCACCGGACTCCCAACTGGCGCAAGCCTTATCCTGCTCGAGAAGGAGAAGAGTTGAAAGTATTGGTGAATAGGGCGAAGGAGAACAATGTTATTTTCTATTGGGCCATTCATCCGGGTCAGGATATTCGCTGGAATGAAGAAGACCGCTCGTTATTGTTGCAGAAGTTCGAAAGCATGTACCAGTTGGGTGTGCGTGGTTTTGCCGTTTTCTTTGATGATATTTCGGGTGAGGGGACAAAGGCAGACAAGCAGGCTGAACTGTTGAACTATATTGACGACCATTTTGTAAAAGTCAAGCGGGATGTTGCACCATTGATATTGTGTCCCACAGAGTACAACAAGTCATGGACCGATGTGGAGGGAGGCTATCTCACTACGCTTGGTGATAAGTTGAACGAGGGTATCAAGGTGATGTGGACCGGTGATATGGTAGTTGCTACTATAGATAAGTCTACGCTGGACTTCGTCAATCCGCTGCTGAAACGTAAGGCGTACATTTGGTGGAATTTCCCCGTTTCGGATTATGTACAAGACCATTTGCTGCTAGGGCCGGTTTATGGAAACGGGCTTGATGTAAAAGATGATATGTCTGCTTTTGTTTCCAATCCGATGGAACATGCCGAGGCTTCCAAAATCTCTCTGTACAGTGTAGCTGATTATACTTGGAATATGGAGAATTATGATAGTGAAACTTCTTGGAAACATGCAGTCAGAGACCTTATGCCACTTCATGCCGAATATTTGGAAATCTTCGCTGCTCATAATTCCGACCCGGGACAGAATGGACATCGCTTCCGTCGTGAAGAGTCCGTTGCCATTCAGCCTGCTCTCTCTGCCTTGTTGAAAGCCTATCAAGAGAAAAACGAGATAGATGAAGATGCCTATCGGCAGGTAGCTGAGGAATGCCGGAAGATAATCGTTGCCGCTGATGGATTGCTTGCGTCGGGAAATGAGAATCGTCCGTTGATAACTGAAATAAGGCCTTGGCTCATTCAGTTCAAACAAGTGGGAGAGTATGGTGCGGAGGTGCTGAACATGATACGCCTGCGCCAGCAGAAGGATGCATTTATAGGTAGCTACGAACACGCCCGCGCCCTGCTGGTGCTGATGGGTGAGACGGATGCCCAATATAAAGCGGGCATAAAGAGCGGCAGCCTGCATCTGATGCCTACTTTCAATGCTTTGTTCGAAGCGGCGACAACGGGCTATAATGCAGCGTTCCATGCCGGGCTTGATACAAAGGCTGTTTATTCTCCCTACACGTTGAAGAGCGACGTGAATCAGTTGGCTTCGCTTCCTATTCAGCAGAAGGGAAAGGTGAATACAATTATTCCGTCCAATGAAGTCATCAACTGGCAGGCAGGCGGTGTGCTGGCCATTTCGATGGATTATGCCCGCCAGTTGAGTTCGGTGCTTATTGATTTGGGAGATGCGGAGGTGGCTAATTCTAAGTTTAAACTGGAAGTAACTTCGGATGGTACAAACTGGCAGGCGGTGGATTTGAAGCCGGGATACAGAACGCAGGTGAAGGCATCTCTCAAGGATTTGAGCGTTGCGAAGATGAGGCTGGTGAATGTATCCGACACAGAGCAGAAGGTGTATTTCAAAATGTTCCGTTTTACGGAGAATTGATATGGTTCTTGATTCTTAAAATAGAGTTACGCGTCTGGGACGATGCTCCCCGTTGTTCTTAAGATCGGAATGACGGGGAGCACTTTTTTAGGAAGTTATTCAAGGCATTTGTCCAAGTCGCGGATGATTTGCTCTTTATCCATATTTTGTCCGATGAATACTATCTTCAGCATGCGGTCGCCGTATTGCTCGTCCCAGTCTCTTAGCAATCCCGGTTCTTGGCGCATCAGTTCTATCATGTCTTCTTCGGGGGCGGTGGCATACCATTGTCCGGCTTCAGTTATTTTCTTCTGTATACCTGCTTGTTCAAAGAGGAAGGACATGTCGCGGTTGTGGCTGAAGTAGCAGACACCCTTGGCGCGGATAACGCTGCGGGGCCATTTGGTAGCGACATAGTGGTCGAACTTATGAATGTCGAATGCAGGACGGCGGTAGTAGACAAATGTGCCAATACCGTATTCTTCTACTTCACCTCCTTCGTGATGGTGGTGATGATGACCCTCTTCATGATGGTAATGCGCCTCTTTTTCCTCCTCTTCGCTTACTTGTTGCTCTATGCCACGAATCCATCCGGCGGAAGTTGCGGCACGTTCAAAGTTAAAGAGGTGGGTATGGATAATCTTATCCAGGTCTACATCTGCATAATTACACTCTATAATTTCGGCACCGGGTTGCAAGGTGCGGATAATCTGTTTGATACGTTTTAATTCCTCGGGCTGTACTTCTGCTGCTTTGTTCAGCAGGATAATATTACAGAACTCGATCTGCTGAATGATGAGGTTCTCTATATCTTCCTCATCAATACCTTTGCGTGTCAAGTCATCTCCGCAAGAAAATTCACTTTGCAGACGTAAGGCGTCCACTACGGTGGTAATGCAGTCTAAGCGGCAAATACCGTATTTAGTATACGCTCCTCCCATATGAGGAATGGAGCAGAGTGTTTGGGCAATAGGTTCCGGTTCACAGATGCCACTCGCCTCAATCACGATGTAGTCGAAGCGTTGCATTTTCATGATTTCGAACATCTGCTCTATCAAGTCAGTCTTCAGCGTACAGCAGATACAACCATTCTGCAGAGCTACCAGACTTTCCTCTTTCTTTCCCACCACGCCACCTTTCTGTATAAGGTCTGCATCGATGTTCACCTCGCCTATGTCATTGACGATAACGGCAAACTTAATGCCACGTTTATTAGAAAGGATGTGATTTACCAACGTCGTTTTGCCACTGCCTAGATAACCGGTCAACAGCAGTACGGGGATTTCTATTGTATTCATAATCGTTTGGTTTGCTTCAATGATAATGGTCTTCTCTTATTAACTTCCGCAAAGTTATCTGATTTATGTGATAATGGATTGAAAAAAACAAAATTTTGTTTCTTCTATATTATTAAACAGAAAAAAGGTGAAAAGCTTTGAGCCCCTCACCTTTCTTCTGTTGTAGTTGTACTATGGCTTTAGTTCTTACAGAATCCCTTGCGCCATCATCGCCTTTGCCACCTTCATAAATCCGGCCACATTGGCACCCTTCACGTAATTTACATAACCGTCGGCTTCCGTACCATATTGCACGCAAGCTTCGTGAATGTTCTTCATGATGCTCTTCAATTTCTCGTCCACTTCCTCTGCACTCCAGCTCAACTTGATGGAGTTCTGAGTCATTTCGAGACCGGATACTGATACACCGCCGGCATTGGCTGCCTTACCCGGAGCATACAGAATCTTTGCATCTTGGAATACGCGGATTGCTTCAGGGGTAGAAGGCATGTTTGCACCTTCGGACACAGCCATGACACCATTAGCAATTAGTTTTTTGGCATCATCTCCATTTATTTCATTCTGAGTTGCAGAAGGCAGGGCGATGTCTGCCTTTTCACCCCAAGGACGTGCACCTTCTACGTACTTGACACCCGGATATTGTTCAGCATATTCGCGGATACGTCCACGATAGAGGTTTTTCAGCTCCATGATGTAATCCAACTTTTCGCGGTCAATGCCGTCCGGATCGTATACATAACCGTCAGAATCAGACATGGTCAATACCTTACCACCCAATTCCAATACTTTCTCGGCCGTATATTGAGCTACGTTACCGGAACCGGAAATCAGACAAGTTTTGCCTTTCAAGTCAGTACCCTTAGTCTTTAACATTTCCATCAGGAAGTAGATGTTACCGTAGCCGGTAGCTTCCGGACGAATCAGCGAACCGCCGAACTCACGGCCCTTACCGGTGAAAGTACCCGTAAATTCATGAGCCAGCTTCTTATACATACCGAACATGAAACCTACTTCGCGACCACCTACACCGATATCACCGGCAGGTACGTCTGTTTCAGGACCGATATGACGCCACAACTCCAGCATGAAAGCCTGAACGAAACGCATAACCTCAGCATTCGACTTGCCGCGCGGAGAGAAGTCCGAACCGCCTTTACCGCCACCCATGGGCAGAGTTGTCAATGAGTTTTTAAATGTCTGCTCGAAAGCAAGGAATTTCAGGATGCTCAGGTTTACAGAAGCGTGGAAACGAACACCGCCTTTATAAGGGCCGATAGCGTTGTTGTGCTGCACACGATAGCCCATGTTGGTTTGTACGTTACCTTTATCGTCTACCCAAGTAACACGGAATTGGTAAACGCGATCGGGGATGCAAAGACGTTCAATCAGATTGGCTTTGTCAAACTCCGGATGCTTGTTATACTCTTCTTCAATCGTAGAAAGAACTTCTTCTACTGCTTGATGATACTCCGGTTCGTTGGGGAACCGTCTTTTCAGGTCTTCTAATACCTTAGCTGCATTCATAATCTATTTCTTTTATTGGTTGCTACTATATGTTACCTAAAACAATTCGATTTTCGGTTTGTTTCCTTTTCCTCTCATTGCGGTTGCAAAAGTACACATAAAAATGAAACGAGCAAACATTTTATAAAGAAAATGCGGTATAAAACAACAATTTTATTGTTTTATACCGCAAAATGGAATAAAAAGATATTATTTATCCTCTTTTTAGAGACTTTATGACGGGAATAAATACTAAAGCCGCCGAAATGGCAAGCGTTAGAATGATTGGACCGTCAATTCGTTCGATAGATATCAAAACAATGTAGCAAAGTGCTGCCCAAAGCAGCACAATGCAAACTATTTGGAATTTTGATAACGGTCGTCTCATTTGACTGCCTTCTTTTTGTCTACGATAGCATCGATAACTGCTACTGCAGTGATGTTAACGATATCGCGCACAGAGCTCTCAAAATCGGTAAAGTGGATAGGCTTGTTCAATCCCATTTGGATAGGACCAATCAGTTCGGCATCTGTATCCATGGCCTGCAACAGTTTGTAAGCAGAGTTTGCAGAACTCAAGTTCGGGAAAATCAGTGTGTTTACGTCTTTTCCTTTCAGGCGTGTAAACGGGTACTTGGCATCACGCATTTCGCGGTTCATGGCGAAATTCACCTGCATTTCT
>NZ_JBCNZM010000026.1:0-15482 GCF_040227615.1 Bacteroides sp. RTP31139st1_H2_RTP31139_211217
GCAAACTTCTCCGCCAATTCACAAGCACGGTGGAAGTCGCTGTCATTCTTACTTTCTGATGAATACACGCCTGATATAGTTCTAATTACTGCTTTATAACGTCCTACAATCTTTTCGCAAGCATAAGAGATTTCCCCCAAAGTGGCACGGACACGGGCTGCCTCGACTGCCAGTTCCAGCAAGTTTCCCTTACCGGTCTTTACACATTCAGTAATAGCCTCCAATGCCTTGTCCACTTCCGCCTGGTTACGTCCTTCCTTCAGACGCTTCAGGTTCTCAATCTGTTCCTGACGGACAGCCGTATTGTCGATTTCAAGAATATCAATCGGAGCTTCTTTCTCCAGACGATACTTGTTCACGCCGACAATGGTCTGTGAACCGCTATCAATACGGGCTTGTGTACGTGCAGCAGCCTCTTCGATACGCATCTTGGGAATACCGGTTTCGATGGCTTTTGCCATACCGCCCAGCTTCTCTACTTCCTGAATCAATTCCCAAGCCTTGTGAGCCAACTCATTGGTCAAACTTTCCACATAATAAGAGCCACCCCATGGGTCTACATTCTTGCAAATGTAAGTTTCTTCCTGAATATAAATCTGCGTATTACGTGCAATACGTGCAGAGAAATCCGTCGGCAAGGCAATAGCCTCGTCAAGAGCATTGGTATGCAGTGACTGAGTATGTCCCAATGCAGCAGCCATCGCCTCGATACAAGTACGGCCCACATTGTTGAACGGGTCTTGCTCTGTCAGCGACCAGCCGGAAGTCTGGGAGTGCGTACGCAAAGCCAGCGACTTCGGATTCTTCGGGTTGAACTGCTTCACAATCTTTGCCCACAACATACGTGCGGCACGCATTTTGGCAATTTCCATAAAGTGGTTCGTTCCGATGGCCCAGAAGAAAGAGAGACGCGGTGCGAAAGCATCGATGTCAATACCCGCAGCCGTTCCGGCACGCAGATATTCCAAACCGTCTGCCAGGGTGTAAGCCAACTCGATGTCTGCCGTAGCACCCGCTTCCTGCATGTGGTAGCCGGAGATGGAGATAGAGTTGAACTTAGGCATTTTCTGGGAAGTATATTCAAAGATGTCAGAGATAATCTTCATAGAGAATGCAGGCGGGTAGATATAGGTATTACGCACCATGAATTCCTTCAAGATATCGTTCTGGATAGTACCAGCCATTTCTTCCAACTTGGCACCCTGCTCCAGACCTGCGTTGATGTAGAATGCCATAACAGGAAGTACGGCACCGTTCATAGTCATAGAGACGGACATCTTGTTCAAAGGAATTCCATCGAACAACACCTTCATATTCTCCAAGGAACAGATAGATACACCTGCCTTACCTACGTCACCCACTACACGTTCGTGGTCGGGGTCGTAGCCACGGTGAGTGGCCAAGTCGAAAGCTACGGACAAACCTTTCTGTCCGGAAGCCAAATTACGACGGTAAAAGGCATTTGATTCTTCCGCTGTGGAAAAGCCTGCATACTGGCGGATGGTCCAAGGACGCAACGTATACATCACCGAGTACGGACCACGCAGATAAGGAGGAAGCCCGGCAGCATAGCCCAAGTGTTCCATTCCCTCAAGGTCTTCTTTTGTATAAACAGGCTTCACCTCAATGTGTTCCGGCGTTTTCCAATCAGCATGGATGCCGTTAGCCTTTTGCCACTCAGCACCGTTGACGGGCTGAAAAGCGGCATATATATCTAAGTTTTTAAAATCTTTTCGCATCATGTTATTTACGATTTGACGATTTACGATTTACGATTGAAGTTGCTTACTTCAAAAGTTTGGCGTTGAATTCTTTTAATGTCTCTAATACGTTGACACGGACATGGATAAAGTTCTCGATACCGGCAGCCTTCAAGTCGTCCATGCAAGCAGGAGCACCGGCTACGATAAACATGGCACGGCCATTCAGAGCCTTGAAGGCAGGAACAGCATATTCTGCATATTCATCATCACTTGAACACAATACCACGATGTCGGCCTTGGCAGCCATAGCTGCTTCTATACCTTCTTCTACGGTGGGGAAACCGAGGTTATCCACAACTTCGTATCCGGCACAAGCCAGAAAGTTGCAAGAGTACTGTGCACGTGCCTGGCGCATGGCCAGATTACCGATAGTCAGCATAAACGCTTTCGGGCGTTTGCCGGAAGCCTCTGTTTCGAGACGCAACGCTTCAAATTCACTGGCAGCACGGTCAAAGTTCAGTGTCGGAACATCTTTTTCGCAGGTATGTCCGCCGCCGCAACAGCAAGTAGCCTCAACCGGTTTCTTATCTCCCGCCTTTTCATTAAAGTTGGGGAACTGGTTAGTACCCAACAGCACTTCCTTGCGCTTGGCAACTGCGGCATGACGCGCCTTGTTGCTCTCGTTTACGGCAGCCTGCACTTTTCCGGCTTTCACGGAAGCATAGAAACCACCGTCTTCTTCTACAGCGAGGAAGAGGTCCCAAGCCTGCTTGGCAATAGAGACGGTCAAATTCTCAATATAGTAAGAACCTGCAGCTGGGTCAATAACTTTATCGAAGTGCGATTCTTCTTTCAACAGCAGTTGTTGGTTACGCGCCATACGCTCAGAGAATTCGTTAGGAGCATCATAAGTCTTGTCGAACGGAGTAACCGTCATTGAGTCAACGCCGGCAAGGGCGGCACTCATCGCCTCAGTCTGCGTACGCAACAAGTTTACGTGTGCATCAAACAAAGTCAAGTTGAATGAAGAAGTTTCCGCATGAATCTTCATCTTGGCTGCACAGCGGCATTCGTTATCTTTACCCTTGTTGTCGCAGTCGCGCAGACACTCGGGACTGTAAGAAGCCACAATATTAGCCCACAGCATACGTGCAGCGCGGAATTTGGCTATTTCAAGGAAGTAGTTGGAACTGATACCGAAATTGAACTTAATCTTCTTGGCTACCATTGCAGCCGGCAGACCGGCATCAACCAACTGATTCATATATTCATTACCCCAAGCCAAAGCATAACCCAGTTCCTGGAAAATATAAGAACCCGCATTGTTTAATGTCAACGCGTTCACATTCAATACACGGTATTTCGGAAGGGAAGCGGTAGCCTCGAGCAGCGCCTTGGCTGTTGACACCATATCACCTTTTTCTTTACCTTTGGCCAGCATCTTGTTGAAGTAGTCATAGTTGATGGAGCCCCGCAATTTCGTCAAGTCATAATCCTTTTTCTGGAAATAAGCGACAAGAAGTTCTGCAAGTTCCACCACATGCCCCTGGCAGGTAGAGAAATTCAACTCGACACATTCCGCGCAGATATCTTTCAACAAAGTTTCAATATACTCTGCGTTCAATTCCTTGGCCTTTACATGGAAAGAGAGTGAATCTACACCTTTATTCAAGATGTCCAACGCCTTGGCATTGGCCTCTTTGGGGCATTCCACTTTGATTTCCTGACGAACAAGCCATTCATTGTTGTCTTTCTTGGTACCTCTGAGATAAGGAAACTCGCCGGGAAGAGCATCTGTTGTCTTCAAACCTTCCAAGTCCTCCATACGGTAGAAAGGTTTCACCTTAAATCCTTCGTTTGTCCTCCAAACGAGCTTCTTCTCGAAATCCGCCCCTTTCAGGTCTGCGGTAACTTTCTCCATCCACTGCTCAGTGGAAACGGGAGAAAAGTCGGAGAAGAGTTTTTCTTTACTGTCTGCCATAGTTTATTTAAAATTTAAATAGATGAATACTATTCATTTTTGTCATCAAGAGACTTGCAAATATAAGGAAATACTTAGAACAAAATCTTTTTTTAGAGAAAATTGCACTAACAGATGACTCCGTGCCCATACGGATTCAGCGTATTCACCGGAAGCATACTCTACTTTTGCAAAGTTGATATAGCAAAAAGTACCACAAAGCCTTTGCCACCTCCTTTTTATTAAGTATTTTTGCGCGAAATTTAAAAAAACGACATATTAATAGGTACTATGAATTGGTTAGAAAGCTTGCTATGGGACTCTTCATCTGTCGCTCACATCGTTTGTTTGTATGCATTCGTAATATCTGTGGGCGTATTGCTGGGTAAGATTAAGATTTTCGGGGTATCGTTGGGGGTTACATTCGTCCTCTTTGCCGGTATCCTGATGGGCCATTTTGGCTTCACGGGCGAAACACACATTTTGCATTTTATCCGCGAATTCGGTTTGATTTTATTTGTATTCTGCATCGGTCTGCAAGTCGGGCCCTCCTTTTTTTCTTCCTTTAAGAAAGGGGGTATGCGGCTGAACATGCTTGCTGTCGGTATCGTGTTGCTGAATATCGCAGTAGCATTGAGCATCTACTTCATTGACGGAGGGATAGACCTGCCAATGATAGTAGGTATTCTCTATGGTGCCGTAACCAATACTCCGGGTCTGGGTGCCGCACAAGAAGCCTTGAACCAGATAAACTATACGGGAGACCCCATTGCATTGGGATATGCCTGCGCCTATCCGCTTGGTGTGGTAGGTATCATAGGTTCCATCATAGCCATCCGCTATATTTGCCGGGTGAACCTCAAGAAGGAGGAACAGGAACTCAATACGCAGGAAGCAGATGTAAAGCATCAGCCGCACATGCTTCACCTCGAGGTACGCAATGAATCAATTTCCGGAAAGACCCTGCTCCAGATAAAGGATTTTCTGGGACGCCCGTTTGTATGTTCGCGCATACGCCACGAGGGGCACGTCAGTATCCCCAATCATGAAACAATATTCCACGTAGGAGACCAGCTCTTCATCGTATGTTCCGAAGAAGATGCCGAAGCGGTAACCGCCTTTATCGGAAAAGAAATACACGTAGACTGGGAAAAACAGGACACTCCGATGGTTTCCCGCCGTATCCTCGTCACTAAATCTGAAATCAATGGCAAGAAACTGGGAAGCCTCCACTTCCGCAGCATGTACGGTGTAAATGTAACCCGTATCAACCGTTCGGGTATGGACTTGTTTGCCGATCCCAATCTGGTACTTCAGGTAGGTGACCGTGTAATGGTGGTAGGCCAGCAGGATGCCGTAGAACGTGTAGCCGGCGTATTGGGTAATCAGTTGAAACGTTTGGACACTCCGAATATCGTAACTATTTTTGTGGGAATCTTTTTGGGAATCCTGCTGGGAAGCCTCCCTATTGCATTCCCGGGTATGCCGACACCGGTTAAGTTAGGTCTTGCTGGTGGTCCGCTGGTAGTTGCCATCCTCATCGGACGTTTCGGTCACAAAATGCATCTTGTGACGTACACCACCATGAGTGCCAACTTGATGTTGCGTGAAATCGGTATCGTGCTCTTCCTTGCCAGTGTCGGTATAGAAGCTGGTGAGCATTTTGTACAAACAGTAGTAGAAGGTAGCGGATTACTGTATGTAGGCTATGGATTCCTGATAACTGTTATCCCCTTGTTGATAATCGGTATGATAGCCCGTTTCTACTGCAAAGTGAACTACTTCACCCTGATGGGTTTGATAGCAGGTAGCAACACAGACCCTCCCGCATTGGCATACGCCAATCAGACATCAGGCAATGATGCTCCGGCAGTAGGTTACTCCACGGTATATCCATTGACAATGTTCCTGCGTATTCTGGCGGGACAGATGATATTACTGACAATGATGTAGGAGGAATTAAGGAATTAAAATTAAAGGCTGCGTAGTTGGGTTAAACCAACATTGCGCAGCCTTTAATTTTAATTCCTTAAAGTTTCAGCTTCTTCTTGACGAACTCTTCTATAAAGTCCACCGTAGCTTCAATACCCAATACGGAAGAATCGATACACAAGTGGTATGTTTCGGCAGCTCCCCATTTTTTGTAGCTGTAGTAGTTATAGTATTCGGCACGCTTCTTGTCCGCTTTGTTCATCATCTCCTCCGCTTCACGCTCAGTAATGGAATACATTCGGCAAATACGCTTGATGCGCTCCTCATTGGAGCAGGAAATGAAGACATTGACACAGCGTGGATGTTCTCGCAGGATGTAATCGGCACAACGCCCCACAAACAAGCAGGACTTCTCCTCCGCCAATCTGCGTATCACGTCACTCTGCACTTTGAACAGAGCATCATTACTCAAGCAATTCGTGGCTGGGATAGCCCCGTCACTGACAAAAGGGAAACGCATGCCGAAGAGCCCTCCAATAATACCTTGTGAAGCTTTCTCATCAGCTTTCTCAAAAAACTCACAACACAGTCCACTCTCTTCAGAAGCCAACCTAATCAGTTCCTTATCATAAAAGTCAATACCCAGACGGGCAGCCAGTTTCTCGCCTATCTCCCGTCCGCCACTGCCCAGTTGACGGCCTATATTGATTATAAAATTATTGCCCATACGCTTGTTCATCTATTGGTTTGCAGATAGCAAATATAAATATTCTTACGGAATATCTGCAGAAAGTAGGAAGAAAAATTCAAAGCCTCTCCCCCGACCCATCCCTACAAGGGAGAGGTTCTGAATTTGCGGAATTGACAAACCAACATCACCAATGCTATCAAACTTGCAAGCAAATCGGATACCGGCATGCTGTACCACACTCCTGCCACTCCGAAAAACTGCGGCAGGACAAGCAGGCAAGGAAGCAGGATCAGCATCTGCCGGGTGAGGGAAAGGAATATCGCTTTGCCTGCCATGCCTATGCTCTGGAAAAAGTTGGAAGTCACCATCTGGAAACCAATAATCGGGAAGAACATTACCGTAATACGCAGTCCCGTGACCGAAAGCTCTGTCAGTTCCGCATCCGATGTAAAGATGCCCACCACCAGGTCCGGCACCAACATACCGACCAGAAAGCCGAAAGTGGTCACTGCCGTGGCATAGATTATCGTCAGTCTCAGCACCTTGTTCACCCGTCCGTACAGCTTCGCCCCAAAGTTATATCCGGCAATAGGCTGCATTCCCTGATTCAGCCCCATCACAATCATCACTACAATGAAAACCAGACGGTTCACGATGCCGAAAGCCCCGATAGCCAAGTCGCCGCCATACTTCTTCAACCCCTGATTGATAATGATAACGATGAAGCAGGCTGCCAGGTTCATCAGGAAAGGAGACATGCCGATAGCAAGCGAATCGAATACAATCTTACGTTTCAGACGGAATATCCCCCGGTGGAAATGCAACAGCTCGTCCTTATTGCTGAAAAGCTTGAACTGCCACGTCAAAGAGATGACTTGCGCCACAATGGTAGCGACGGCAGCGCCACGTATGCCCCAGCCGAAACCATAGATAAACACCGGGTCGAGTATGGTATTGATAACCACCGTGGCTATGGTGGCATACATCGCCTTCTGCGGATGCCCTGAAGAGCGTAGCACTGCATTCAGCCCCAGATAGAGGTGCGTAACGGCATTTCCCAAAAGGATAATCTGCATATAATCCCTGGCGTAGCCCACCGTCTGGTCACTGCCTCCGAAGAAATAGAGAATCGGGTCGAGAAAGAGCATGACAATGATGGTAAAGGCCACTCCCAGCACCATGTTCAGCACAAAGACATTGCCCAGCACACGCTGTGCCGTGTCATAATCCCTCTGCCCCAGCTTGACGGAAATCAGTGTAGAGGCTCCCACACCCACCAGCGAGCCGAACGCCGCAGCCAGATTCATCAACGGGAAAGTCAACGCCAATCCCGAAATAGCCATCGTCCCAACGCCGTGACCGATGAAGATACTGTCTACCATATTATATAAAGAGGATGCCGTCATTGCGATGATTGCCGGAACGGCATATTGCATCAAGAGTTTACCTATACTTTCCGTCCCCAACGCCGAGGGAGTCTTTTGTCCTGCCATATTATATACCTATTTCTTTTTAGCGGGTGCAAAGGTACTCTTTTTTTAAAACAGAACAGCAGAAAAAACACCTTAAACCTGCACACTATGCGGATGATTTATGCTATCTTTGCGATTCAATGATAAATCATAAGATATGATTACCATAATCATACCGTATGATTGATATAATCATACCGTATGATTGGCACATTCATACCGTATGAACCATGCCTGACCTACCGGTTGAGCCGGACACATAATAACAACAAGCCCCCATGGCATTCTATAAGAAAGTAAAACAGAAAGGCGACGACAAATGGCACCCAAGAGCCGTCACCAAAGGACATCCCTATACAACGGATGAAATAGCCCGATTATTGTCGGAAATGTCTACGGTAACCCCGGGAGATACTTATGCAGTATTAATGAACCTTGGTGAAGTGCTGGGCAAGCTGATGAGCTCGGGACACTCCGTAAAGCTAAAGGGCATCGGGACGTTCTACTACACCTGCCGTTCGGAAGGCACCGGGGTAGACACCCCAGAAGAAGTGAGTCCGGCGCAAATCACTGCGGTGCAGATACGCTTCATCCCCGAATACTACCGCGGGCAATGCGGACAAGTGACGGAACGCACCCTCCTCTCCCCGCATATCGAATGGGTAGATACCGAAAGAGAGGATTAATGTCACTCCCCGTTCCCTATATTTCAAGGAAAAAGGTTCGCTATCTGAAAAATGTTTCGTACTTTTGTACCCAAATTGAGTGAAATATAGCGAAATGAACGTATTAGAACTAAGTGAACAAGAAATCATTCGTCGCAACAGCATGAATGAACTTCGCGCGATGGGCATTGAGCCTTATCCCGCAGCAGAGTATGTAACAAATGCTTTCTCTACCGATATTAAAGCTGAATTCAACGACGATGCAGAGCCTCGCCAAGTGTCCGTTGCCGGACGTATCATGAGCCGCCGTATCATGGGTAAAGCATCTTTCATCGAATTGCAGGACTCCAAAGGACGCATCCAGGTATATATCACCCGCGATGACATCTGCCCGGACGAGGACAAGGAGATGTACAACACCGTGTTCAAACGTTTGCTCGATTTAGGCGACTTCATCGGTATCGAAGGATTCGTATTCCGTACCCAGATGGGCGAAATCAGCATCCATGCCAAGAAGCTGACCGTACTTGCAAAGAGCATCAAGCCCCTGCCTATCGTGAAATATAAGGATGGTGTGGCTTACGACTCTTTCGAGGACCCCGAACTGCGCTACCGTCAGCGTTATGTAGACCTTATCGTAAACGACGGCGTGAAAGAAAAATTCCTGAAGCGTGCCACCGTCATCAAGACCATGCGTGCCGTGCTGGATGAAGCCGGCTACACGGAAGTGGAGACGCCGATTCTTCAATCCATCCCCGGTGGAGCAAGCGCCCGTCCGTTCATCACCCACCATAACTCTCTGGATATGGACCTCTACCTGCGTATCGCCACCGAGCTTTACTTGAAGCGACTGATTGTGGGCGGATTCGAAGGTGTATATGAAATAGGCAAGAACTTCCGTAACGAGGGTATGGACAAGAACCATAACCCGGAATTCACTTGTATGGAGCTGTACGTGCAGTACAAGGACTACAACTGGATGATGAGCTTTACGGAGAAATTGCTGGAACGCATCTGTATCGCCGTAAACGGCTGTACAGAAACCGAGATAGACGGCAAGACCATCAGCTTCAAAGCTCCCTACCGCCGTCTGCCCATCCTGGAAGCCATCAAGGAAAAGACCGGATACGACCTCGAAGGAAAGAGCGAGGACGAAATCCGCCAGGTGTGCAAGGAACTGAATATGGAGATTGACGACACCATGGGCAAGGGTAAGCTGATTGATGAAATCTTCGGCGAATTCTGCGAAGGTACTTTCATACAGCCCACTTTCATCACCGATTATCCCGTAGAGATGAGCCCGCTGACCAAGATGCACCGCAGCAAGCCGGGACTGACCGAACGCTTCGAGCTGATGGTGAACGGCAAGGAACTTGCCAACGCTTACAGCGAGCTGAACGACCCGATAGACCAGGAAGAACGCTTCAAAGACCAACTCCGCTTGAGCGAAAAGGGAGACGACGAAGCGATGTTCATCGACCAGGACTTCCTGAAAGCATTGCAATACGGTATGCCTCCCACATCGGGCATCGGTATCGGCATCGACCGTCTGACCATGTTAATGACGGGCGAATCCTTTATCCAAGAAGTGCTTTTCTTCCCGCAGATGCGTCCGGAAAAGGTTATCCCCAAAGATGCTCCTGCACGATACACAGAGCTGGGCATCCCCGAAGACTGGGTGGCTGTAATCCAGAAAGCCGGCTACAACCTGGTGAGTGACATGAAAGATGTGAATCCGCAAAAACTCCACATGGACATCTGCGGTATCAACAAGAAATATAAATTGGAACTGGCAAACCCGACCGTAAACGAAGTTGCTGACTGGGTCGGAAGAATTAAGAATTAAAAATTAAAGAATTAAATAGGCAAGATTAAAGATAAGAGGAGGAGGAAGGTACTCCTTTCCCCTCTTTTAATTTTTAATTTTTAATTATTAATTTCGATATGAAACTACCCGGTAAGATAGCCATCATGGGCGGAGGAAGTTGGGCAACTGCCATTGCAAAAATGGTTCTGGCCCAAGCGGAGTCTATAAATTGGTACATGCGACGCGATGACCGTATTGCCGACTTCAAACGGCTTGGTCATAACCCTGCCTACTTGACGGGCGTCAAGTTTGATACCAAGCGTATCAACTTCAACTCCAACATCAATGATGTCGTGAAAGAATCTGATACGCTCATCTTCGTTACACCTTCCCCTTATCTGAAGGTTCACTTGAAGAAACTGAAGACTAAGATTAAGGATAAATTCATCATCACTGCCATTAAAGGTATTGTGCCCGATGACAACTTGATTGTCTCGGAATATTTCACTAAGGAATATGGCGTCCCAGCTGAGAATATTGCTGTATTGGCAGGTCCCTGCCATGCGGAAGAAGTGGCTCTGGAACGCCTTTCTTATTTGACCATTGCTTGTCCCGACACCGACAAGGCTTGCACCATTGCCCGCAAACTGGCCAGTTCATTCATCAAGACCTCTGTCAGTAATGACGTTGCCGGCATTGAATACAGTTCGGTGCTGAAGAATGTATATGCCATTGCAGCCGGTATCTGCAGCGGTCTGAAATATGGCGACAACTTTCAGGCTGTGCTCATGTCCAATGCCATACAGGAAATGAACAGATTCCTGCAAACGGTACATCCGCTGAACAGAAACGTAAGTGATTCCGTTTATTTAGGTGACCTGCTGGTGACGGGATATTCTAATTTCAGCCGCAACCGCACATTCGGTACGATGATTGGCAAGGGATACTCCGTAAAAAGCGCGCAGATTGAGATGGAAATGATTGCTGAAGGATATTACGGTACAAAATGTATCAAGGAAATCAACAAGCATTATCATGTCAACATGCCTATTGTAGATGCAGTATACAACATTCTGTATGAGCGTATCTCGCCGACGATTGAAATCAAGCTGCTTACCGATTCATTCCGGTAAGCGCGAAAAAAGATAAAACGAAATACTGAATTTAAAACCTAGAATATTATGATTAGTTTGAACATTGAAAAGACTCTTGGATTCATCTCCAAAGAAAACGTTTTCGCCTATGAAGCCCAAGTAAAGGCTGCACAGGAAGCATTAGAGAATGGTACCGGTAAGGGCAACGACTTCTTAGGCTGGCTGCACCTCCCCTCTTCCATCACTAAAGAGCACCTGGCCGACCTAAAGGCTACCGCACAGACGTTGCGTGACAACTGCGAGGTAGTAGTAGTTGCCGGTATTGGCGGAAGTTACCTCGGTGCACGTGCGGTGATAGAGGCTTTGTCAAACAGCTTCACTTGGTTGCAAGACAAGAAAACGGCTCCGGTCATTCTGTATGCAGGACACAATATCGGTGAAGATTATCTATATGAACTCACCGAATACTTGAAAGACAAGAAATTCGGTGTTATCAACATCTCCAAATCCGGTACTACCACTGAAACGGCCTTGGCGTTCCGTCTGTTGAAAAAGCAATGCGAAGACCAACGCGGCAAGGATATGGCAAAGAAGGTTATCGTTGCCATCACCGATGCCAAAAAGGGCGCTGCCCGCGTAACGGCCGACAACGAAGGCTACAAATCCTTCATCATCCCCGATAACGTGGGCGGACGTTTCTCCGTACTGACTCCGGTAGGCTTGCTGCCCATCGCAATAGCAGGTTTCGACATTGAGAAACTGGTTGCAGGTGCAGTTGCCATGGAAAAGGCTTGTGGAAAAGATGTTCCGTTTGCAGAAAATCCTGCTGCCATCTATGCAGCTACGCGTAACGAGCTCTACAAGAACGGTAAGAAAATTGAAATCCTCGTAAACTACAATCCCAAACTGCACTACGTAAGCGAATGGTGGAAGCAGCTTTATGGTGAATCCGAAGGTAAGGAAAACAAGGGTATCTTCCCTGCTGCCGTAGATTTCTCCACCGACCTGCACTCCATGGGACAATGGATTCAGGAAGGCGAACGTACCATCTACGAAACTGTCATCTCCGTGGAGAAGACACAGCACTCCCTGCAAGTACCTTCGGACGAAGCCAACCTCGACGGACTGAACTTCCTGGCAGGCAAGCACGTGGACGAAGTGAACAAGATGGCTGAATTGGGCACACAGCTTGCCCACGTTGACGGCGGCGTACCCAACATGCGCATCGTTATCCCTGCACTGAATGAAGAAAGCATCGGAGGTCTGCTCTACTTCTTCGAAATAGCTTGCGGTATCAGCGGTTATATTTTGGGAGTCAATCCGTTCAACCAACCGGGTGTGGAAGCATATAAGAAGAATATGTTTGCATTGCTGAACAAGCCCGGCTACGAAGAAGAGTCCAAAGCTATCCAGGCAAGACTTTGATAAATTAAGAATTGAGAGTTGAGAATTGAGAAATGGCTGCACAACAAGTGCGAAGAGAACCGTTCCCCGATTCTCAACTCTCTATTTATCTACCCCGCATTTTTAAATTCTCAATCCCCAATCTACCAAGTGTTCGAAAACTCTATCGCCCGTTATCTGGAAAAGCACGGGCACCCCTACATCCAACTGAAAGCCGTTCTTTTTGACATGGACGGTGTGTTATTCAACTCCATGCCCTACCATGCCGATGCCTGGCATAAAGTAATGGAACGTCATGGCCTGCACTTGAGCCGTGAAGAGGCATACATGCACGAGGGACGTACCGGAGCCTCCACCATCAACATCGTTTATCAACGCCAGTATGGCAAGGATGCCACTCCCGAGATGATAGAAAGCATCTATGCAGAGAAAAGCGCCGAATTCAGTACCCACCCGGAACCGGAACGTATGCCGGGTGCTTGGGAAGTGCTGCAAAAGGTAAAAGCGGCAGGACTTATTCCGGTACTTGTCACCGGTTCGGGCCAACACTCCCTGCTGAACCGCCTTGCCCACAACTTCCCTGGTATGTTTCAGCGCGACCACATGGTGACCGCCTTTGATGTGAAATACGGAAAGCCTCATCCTGAGCCTTATCTAATGGGACTGGAAAAAGCCGGAGTACAAGCCAACGAAGCTATAGTTGTAGAAAATGCACCTATCGGAGTACAAGCCGGAACAGCAGCCGGCATATTCACTGTGGCAGTCAATACCGGTCCGCTGGACAGGCAGGTATTACTGGATGCCGGAGCAGATTTATTGTTTCCGTCCATGCAGGCGCTTTGTGACGACTGGGAAAGGTTGCAAACCGCATTAGATGCCAGTAATAGCCTTCGCCACAAAGATTGACGGCGACCCAAACAATATAACAGTTGATTGGAGCTTATATAACCAAGTAATACCATTACTTGATATACAGAAGACATCTATTGTCTTTCTT
Source organism: Bacteroides sp. RTP31139st1_H2_RTP31139_211217 (assembly GCF_040227615.1). Classification (NCBI taxonomy): domain Bacteria; kingdom Pseudomonadati; phylum Bacteroidota; class Bacteroidia; order Bacteroidales; family Bacteroidaceae; genus Bacteroides; species Bacteroides sp. RTP31139st1_H2_RTP31139_211217. Next base: position 13,726 of record NZ_JBCNZM010000026.1, read on the forward strand.
CTTAAAGCGCTCCAATCTACCCATTTTCTCCTTCTCGGTTTCTTTAATAGGGAACGTTATTCTACAGGTATCTTTATCATAATCATACAATTCTCTGGCAGGAACTACATAAACAGATTCCGGACTGTCACCACACCATCCAAAGCCAAAAACATAAAACAAGTTTTTTATCGGACGGTTCAACAGATTGGAATTCATATACCCCTCGTACTTTTCAATGTCTTTTATATCGAGATAAAAACCTATCTTACTTCGCCATTTACATTCTACAGCTATAATATCTCCAACTTCATGAATGGTACTCGTTGTGGTAACACACTCCATCAACAAATCCGGAGATGATGAAGACAGAGGCCTATACCCCTCAATGTATTTATCACCTCTCCAATCTAAAAGCCGCCAAAATATTTTCTTATCACATAGATCCGAATAACCATCTTTACTAATATTGGAGTTCTTCACAACCCATTCCTCAAATCTATCTCCTAAATATTTACTTTTCTTCCTTTCTTTAAAATATTGAAAGGTATCCATAAACCGATATTGGAAAACACCTACAAAATCATCGATAAACTGATTTAATATTTTCATAGCCATAATAGTCTATTGTGTCTTTAAATAATATTCATTGCAAACAAAAATTCATAGGTGAAGAGCCGCAACACCCATTTTCAAAAATAGATTTTTTTCATTTCCAAAAATAGAGTTTTTTTCCCAATTCTTTCCAGATTTCCTTCCCATCTTTGTAATACAGAAAACAAATAAAGTATTAATTATTAAAAATAGAGAAGTATGAAAAAATTAGTTATGATGTTGGTTTGTATGTTTGCAGTGCACACAATGGTAATGGCGGATAATGATAAGCCGATAGAGGTGAGCCAGTTGCCGGCGAAGGCGCAGACATTTATCAAGACTTATTTTAAAGACCATAAGGTGGCAATGGCTAAATTGGAGTCGGGAATGTTTTATAAAAGCTATGATGTGGTGTTCACGAATGGGGAGAAGGTAGAATTTGATAAATCGGGGGAATGGAAAGAGGTACGATGCAGACAAAGTGAAGTTCCTGTACAGATTGTACCGGAAGCGATACGTAACTATGTAAAGACCAATTATCCGGATGCAAGAATTCTTCAGATTGAGTACGATGACAATGAGTATGAGATAAAGTTGTCTAATCGTTGGGAAATTACATTTGACTCTAAAATGAGGGTGATTGACATTGACGATTGATGACAAGAAAGATTTAGAATATGTAGATTATAAAGTATCAAGAAACTGAAAACAGTTGCTTGGAGAGGGTTTCTCCAGGCAACTGTTTTTTTTTATGCACTTCCGTACGGTAGCAGGGCATATGGTGCTGCGCTCATTGTACAACAGTGGTTGTACTACTATTCCAATTGCCCGGAGTCAACGAAGCCCCGGCTGCACTTTTGCAGTTTTTTAATCAGTGTGTCCGGAGAAGGACACTCAACCTTCTCCGGAGCTGAAAATACTGATTTATAAGGAAATGGCGCTTCTCGGCGCTTCCTGCCGGAAGGCGACTCAGGCTATGACGCTTTCAGGATTTTGGCAGACCTCACCATGGTATAGGTAGTCCCCTTAGTACAATGGTGCATATCATTCAGCTTACTGAAAAATAAAGTTTTTTTCAGAGAGGTTTGTTCGGCAGAGAAATTCCAACCGCAGAACGGAAGAACAACGTTTTCAGTCCGTCATAAAATCCCGGAAGAGCAACCGTTCCTGTCTCTTATACACAT
>NZ_JBCNZM010000026.1:15492-44673 GCF_040227615.1 Bacteroides sp. RTP31139st1_H2_RTP31139_211217
ACCCGCAAATGCCGCTTCTCCATACGAGGAACTGCACTCCCTATAAAATCATCTGTCAGGGAAAAGTGGCTCAGCTTCCTATCAGGACGCGGCTGAGTGGCAAACGCAACATACAGTTGTTTTCCTGAAAAGTCAACCTTATCTACCTGCCGTTCTACCTGTTTCTGAAAACATCCTTTATCCCACCATAAACTGGGGTCTATGGCGATGTATGTATCAAATGTACCGGGATAATTCAGCAAAACATGCAGCGTGAACAACCCGGCATAAGAATGTCCGGCCAACAAGTGTTGTCCATTCACCGGCAAGTCTTGTTCCACTGCGGGGCGTAGCTCCTCCGTCAGAAAACGGCAAAATTGTCCTGCCCCACCCCCTTCCGGTTTATCGCCCGGACGGACAGTTCCGTCACGCCGGGCAGCGGAACAGGTTGGCGTAAAGTCTCTGGTTCTGTTTGTATTCAGGACAGCCACAACGATACAGGGCGGTAAGGAAGAAACTTTGGAGGTGGAAAACAAGCGAGTAAAACCTACCACCGAATGAAAAAAAGAATCACCGTCCAGCAAATAAAGAACCGGATAACTTTCCTCTTTTTCACCCGGGCGGGTTGCAGGTACATACACCCAATATTCTCTAGCCTCATTCAAGACATGCGAAAACAAAGTGTGGCGAGTCCCGATAGAAATAGCTTCTTGCGCTCTCAGCGGAAAACCGAGCCAAGTGACAACTACCAATATAAACAGAATATGCAGGCTTCTCATTTCAATTCTTTTTTCAGTCTGCAAAGTTCGCAGAAAATAAGTTGACTACCTATCCCTATTTTTAGGTATTCTCACGGTTGAAAGCTTTCCGCAAAAATCAAAGGCTGATTAAGAAAGTTTGATGGGCAACTGAATTTCCGTCATCCATTCATCCACCGTTTCTTTGTTCCAAATGCCGTCAATATGGCAAAACCGGGGACGGTCAATGACCTCGTATCCATTTGCCTCGGCATACGCAAAAAGCTCGGCGAAAGTTTCGGGCATATGCTCATAAGCACCGTAATGGTTGACACAGAGCGCAACCGGTACTTCCGGAAGTTCCTTGAATTTAATCAGTTCCGAATCTTCCTTGCGTTCAGCCACCGCTTCAAAAAACTCGATATCAATATCAACCCCATATTCCTCATCATATTCCACCGTGAAACAATATTCCGGGGCAGGACATTCACAACCCAAACGGTACATTTCAGGCCCGATAATATTCGGACAAAGATTGAACAGTTCCTGATAAGAGTCTATTTTACGGCGATGGGTAGCAAAAATTCTTGAAGGGAGGGATTTCTTAAACACTTTTTCCATAACATTCTCTTGTTTATGGAGTAAATTTTCCAATTTGGCAAGTTCGGTCTGCCGCCATATCAAGTGTTCAATCTCGTTTTTGCAACGTTCTATTTTAACCTTCAACAATTCAGCATCCGGAAATTCCTTGCCATCGGCAAACAACTCGGATATCTCTTCGAGGCTGAACCCTAATTGCTTGAGGTAAACAATACGGCTCATACACCGGAGCTGGCTGATGTCGTAATAGCGATACCCCGTCCACTCATCCACTTCAACGGGTATCATCAATCCTATCTCTTCATAATGACGAAGCGTCTTAACGGTCACTTGGCAAAGTTTGGAAAACTCTCCGATTTTAAACTTCATTTTATTCTTCATAAACTCATGCGCATTTTGTTTATGAAGCAAAGATAGGTCCTGCCCTTAGGGACGAGTCAAGAGATTGCTTCAAAAAAAACACATATTTCACTATTCACAACGGCAATAGGTGTTTGCACCGCACGTACAACGAGGCAACAGCTGCTCACTCAGTTCATCGCGGTAAAATTCATACAGCCGCCGGTACATGGTTTCATAGAGTGAGGCAACTTGTTTCTCCTGCTCACTTTCATTTTGAAAACGATTTTTAAAGGGATCTTCAAAATCAAAATGCACCTGCTGCTTGGCATCCAGAGTGATAAACTTCAGTTCTTCTCCGGCTTCTTTACATAGGGTAATCACGTAGTCCCACGACCGGTGCGTATAGGTCCCGACACCAGACGGTTTCTTGCGAGACACGCTGAAACCATTCTGTTCCATCACATTGCACACGGCATCGGGAACGCAGTTCCCCTCCATAATTCCTGCCGTAGAGATATTCATTCCCCTGCCAAATGCATGCAGGAGTTCCTGCGCGATACGGCTGCGGCACGTATCTTCATTACTTATTAACAGTATATCCATTGTCCGTTACTTTTCCAGGTTTAAATACTCGCCATCTCCTTCTTTCTTCATCTTCGCTTTACGTGCCAGGTCGAACAAGGTGGGGTTAATGTGGCAATATCCACCAGGATTTTTGTCCAGATAGTCTTGATGATAATCTTCGGCGAGATAGAAGTTCTTCAAAGGCTCTATCTCTACAACCAACGGACGGGAGTAGTTGGCAGCCAGCCGGTCAACGGTTTCACGAATAACGGGCAGGTCGGCGGTATCCGTATAATAGATACCCGTGCGATACTGTGTACCTCTATCCCCCCCTTGCTTATTGAGGCTGGTAGGGTCAATCGTTTTGAAATAAAGGTCGATAAGGAAAGGCAAGTCCACCTCATCGGGATCATACTGTACTTTTACGGTTTCGGCAAAGTCCGTGGTACCGGTACATACCTGCTGATAGGTAGGATTGGCTATATTTCCATTGGCATATCCCACCTGGGTAGCCTCCACACCTTCTATTTGTTTCAGGAAATGTTCGGTACCCCAAAAACATCCTCCTGCCAGATAAATCTCTTTCATTGGTTTCATGTCTGTTCTCCTTTCTGACCGTCCTTCCGGCTTACCGGCATAGGACAGACAAGTCATTAACATTGCAAAAATAAATATTATTTGTTTCATACCTCTAACTCTATGGAAATTATAACAAGAAAGAGAACCGTATGGTTGACTTTTCTGGATGTATTGTATAAAAAGAAACTCCCTTTGCAAAGTATTCATGCAAAGGGAGTTCCTTTCTTTGTGACCCCGGTGCGATTCAAACGCACGACCTTCAGAACCGGAATCTGACGCTCTATTCACTAAGCTACGGAGCCAAATGTGGATGCAAAAGTATAAAAAAATTAGCAGATTCCTAACATTCAAACGCTTTTTATATCAAACCGAGGAATATTTTTATTATTACTTTGAGAAGACTAACCGCAATTACACAAACATTTTGTTCTTTTTTCCCACAAAACAGAAGCAAGTATCAATATTATTCCTATCTTTGCCGAGCAATTTAATAGAAGTTATACTGAATAAATTTATGAGCTACCTGATAACACCTGAAGGTTACAAACCTTTATTGGACCTAAAACAGACTGAATTAGGGATTAAACAAATTAAAGAGTTCTTCCAATTGAACCTCTCTTCCGAACTGCGCCTGCGACGTGTGACAGCTCCACTGTTCGTATTGAAAGGAATGGGTATCAATGACGACCTCAATGGAGTGGAACGTGCCGTAACTTTCCCTATCAAAGATTTGGGCGACGCCAAAGCTGAAGTGGTGCACTCCCTCGCCAAATGGAAACGCCTCACGCTTGCCGAATACCATATCGAACCGGGATATGGCATCTACACAGACATGAATGCCATCCGTGCCGATGAAGAACTGGGCAATCTGCATTCCCTTTATGTAGACCAGTGGGACTGGGAACGCGTCATTACTGCCGAAGACCGCAATGTGGAATTCCTCAAGGAGATAGTAACCCGTATCTATGCAGCTATGGTGCGCACAGAATATATGGTATATGAGATGTATCCGCAAATCAAGCCTTGCCTGCCCCAGAAACTTCACTTTATCCATGCCGAAGAATTGCGCCAACTGTATCCGGACTTGGAACCCAAATGCCGCGAACATGCCATTTGCAAGAAATACGGTGCAGTGTTCATCATCGGTATCGGATGCAAGCTGAGCGACGGCAAGAAGCACGACGGACGCGCCCCGGACTACGACGACTATACCAGCAAAGGGCTGAACGACCTCCCCGGACTGAACGGTGACCTCCTGCTATGGGACCACATCCTGCAACGCAGCATCGAACTTTCCTCCATGGGTATCCGCGTAGACAAGGAAGCCCTGCTTCGCCAGCTCAAAGAGGAAGGCGAAGAGGAACGCCTGGAACTTTACTTCCACAAACGCTTGATGAATGATACACTGCCGCTTTCCATCGGTGGCGGTATAGGGCAGTCCCGCCTCTGTATGTTCTATCTGCGCAAGGCGCATATCGGTGAGATACAAGCCAGTATCTGGCCGGAAGATATGCGCAAAGAGTGCAAGGAACACAATATACACCTGATTTGATATACATTTATCCCGTCATATAATATAAAGTTCACCCCCTCAAAAGGTTGGACTTTATTTTTTATTTTGTACTTTAGCATCCGAAACTACTAACAGATCCAATTAGTATGAATGTTCAAATAGAAGAAAGCTGGAAAGCACATCTGCAACCTGAATTTGAGAAAGATTATTTCCGTACATTGACTGATTTTGTACGGGACGAATATGGGAAATATGCAATATATCCTCCGGGAAAGCTGATATTCAATGCATTCAACCTATGCCCTTTTGACAAAGTAAAAGTCGTGATAATCGGTCAAGACCCCTATCATGGTCCGGGACAAGCACACGGACTTTGTTTCTCCGTAAATGACGGTGTTCCTTTCCCTCCTTCCTTACTTAATATTTTCAAGGAAATAAAAAATGACATTGGCACTGATGCCCCCACTACCGGCAATCTGACACGCTGGGCAGAGCAAGGCATATTGCTGCTCAATGCTACCCTCACCGTACGTGCACACCAAGCCGGTTCTCACCAAAACCGAGGTTGGGAAACATTTACAGATGCGGCTATCCGCATTCTCGCCGAAGAAAAAGAGCATCTTGTATTTATTCTTTGGGGAGCCTACGCCCAACGTAAAGGGGCATTCATCGACCGTAGCCGACATCTGGTACTTACCTCGGCACATCCATCTCCCCTATCCGCTTATAACGGCTTCTTCGGGAACAAGCATTTCAGCAAAACAAACGAGTATTTGCGGGAACATGGAGAGACGGAAATAATTTGGTAAACATCAATACCACTGAATATTACTCTGAGTCTGGCTTCTCTGTTCCCATTTCAAGTCTTGCAGGATACTTGCATTGGCACGGATGGTAAAGTTATAGTATTTCCAGCGTCCGAAAGGTGATATGGCAGCCGTCATGCTGAAACAGTGCAGGTCACGTGTGATGTTGAAAGCGGTCTGCGTTATCTCCTTCGCATTGAAGTCATAACCGGAATTGAAGCTGACAGCCCATTTATTGGTAAGCTTGACGTTACCGTTTATATTAAGGGAATTCAGGCTGAATTTGTACGGATAGCGCATGTTCTTACGATTAATGGGCTTACTGGTGTCTTCCGTAATATTGAAACCGGTACTGAAGTTGATAGACCAAGGCATCTTGAATACCTGATAGCCGTCAGCATCGGCAGCAGCCTTTTCCTTCTTCTTCTTCGGAGTGCCGTCCTCGGTAGTTTCCCCCTCCATGTCACCGTCTTCCTCCGTCGAGGCATTCTGGTCTTGGCCCTGCTCCTCGTCATCCTTCTGACCGGTGAAGAAGTTCCTTATTTTCTTCCACGAATCATTGTTCACGGTCCAACTGAACGACGTACCATATCCCGACCAACGACCGAAACGGCCATACGACCATTCCGTACGGTTACCGGGCACCACCCTTCCGTTCTCATCAAACTCGTAAGCATAAGTGGCAAAGGTAGAGCTCATACTCAACGTATAACTCTTGCTCAACTTCAGACGGAGATTAAAGCTCAAGTCACTCCAAGGACGCACCTGGGCAGCCGTGTTGTAACTGATACCCATACTCAAATCGTCAATCAGGCTCACCTTGCGGATAGAGTCATTCTTATCCTTGAACTTCATTTCAAGGTTATTGGAGATATTGAAACTGATAAGCCCCTGCTTTCCTCCACTTGGCGGACTGAACACCTGACCGGCATAATAGGAATACTGCACGGTATCGCGAATGCCGTTCTGGTCTTTTATATAAGAGTCATAATAGCCAAAACGGGACGAAGTGAAATCGGGCGCAGCGCTGAAACTGATGGAGGGAGTGATGACGTGACGTATCTGTATCTCCTTCTTCTTCATGAACAATGGCTTGTACATACCATAAACTTTGGTATTGATACCCAGACTGGCACTGTAGTCGTATACACGGTGAAAACCGTAGGTCGTATCATTCACCTCCTTGCCTTGCTCATCGTCCCAGTCCTTCTTCACCTTGCGGGTGTACCAACGCTCCGTATAGTTTACGGTAGGCGTCACATTGAAGTACTTGAACAAAGTAAACGTGGCACTTACCGGAATTTCATGCTGCATACCGTTCTCCCAATCGCGTATCAGGTTCTTCTTGAACAACAGATTGTCCTTCGTCTTGATACTGTTCTTCACACGGCCAGTATAGCGAACGGAAATCTTCTCATACCACTTTTCATCTCCCACTGCATGTTTGCGCTTGAAAGGGAAAATGGTACTCAAGGAAATGGTCATGTCCGGTAAAGTCACCGCGATAGAGGAGTCGCGCATGGTCTGGGCAATATTACCTGAAGCGGAGATGCTCAGATGCTGGTCGGGAAAGTTACGCGAATAGCTGACACTGGAAGTCTTGGTATTCTGCGACATTGCCTGGGAGTTGTACATATTGCCGATATTGGTACGCTCATAACTACTGGTAGCAAAGTTCACACTGGCAGAAAAGGTAGAATTCGGACTCGCTTTCGGGTCCTGCCGGTGAGACCACACCACCTTGAAGTCTTTGGCAACCGAGTAGTCGGGCAAGCCTTTGTCACCGGTCTTGGTCACCTGATAGCTTGCCTGCAGCAAACCGGAATATTTGTAACGCTTCACATAGTTCGACTCCATATTCAGCGCCCAAGAACCTTTCGTGAAGATATCCGCCCGCAGCTTCAAGTCCATTTGGTCACTGATGGCGAAGTAATATCCACCGTCCGTCAGACCGAAGCCACGATTGGAGTCATCCATATAGGTAGGCATCAGAAAACCGGACTGGTAACTGCTAGAAAACGGGAAAAAGAAAAATGGAACGGCAAGCGGAAGCGGCACATCCTCTACTACCAGATAGGCAGGTCCCGTCACCACGTTCTTTTTCGGACGTACCTTGGCATAAGTCATCTGCATATAAAAATGGGGGTGGTCATGATGGTCACAAGTCGTGTAACGACCGCTCCTCATATAGAGTTCATCATTATTCCCTTTCTTAGCATTATTACCGGTCACGTATCCCTCGCCCTGCTGGCTGACAACATTGCTGATAAGACCTCTTTTACTCTTGAAGTTATAACGGATAGTATCGGTTTCGTAGGAGGTGTCCCCGTCTTTGAAGACCGGTCTTCCCTTGGCTGTTCCTACAGAATCGACCACGCCACGGGCAAAAACCGTACTGTTGTCCATATCCATAGAGATGACATCAGCCTCCAGGTCAGCACCCGGATAACTCACCTTTCCCTGGCCGTAAAGATGGGCAAAGCCACTCTGCGTAAATACAATGGAGTCATTGGCTTCGTAGGCTACGGGAGCATCCAATGCATCCTTCTTGGGAGGCGCAGCCGCTACCGTATCTTGTTGCAACGAATCGGCAGGAAGCCCCTTTCCCCCTTGCAGGGAGTCTCCCATCTGCAAACTATCCCCTACCTGCAACGTGTCTGTCCGCTGAATATTCGGAGGCGCGACCTTCGCTCTACGGCGCTGAGAAGCAGCCCCACCGGAGAGAAGAAGCAAGACGAATAGTAGTATGAATGATATGAATGTATTTGCTTTCAATGGCGTCATTAACTAATAGTTTACGCTTGGAGGGGCAAAAGTACATAATTTATACGGATAATCTCCCTTTTTAAAGAAATTTAGATTGCTACAAGAACTGTTCGCACCAATTATCAAAGCGCCGTACCCCTTCTTCACCATAACGTTCCAAACTTTTTCGGGCTTTTTCTACACTTTTCTCCTTTTCCAAATGAGTTTTTGAATAAAACTTATCGGCAAAACAGATAGCTTGTTCTTCCAAGCTGACCGGAACCATTTCACGATGCGGTACGGGCAAATCCTGCGCAATGATTCCCTCCAATGAAAGTCCGGCACCCGTATGGCGTTCACAAACCAAAGCATGGCGGGGATAGCCTTCGCCGCGTATCAGGTCGGCTCCCAAATAACCGTGACAGATATAAGGCTTGTCGCCAAAACAATGGATACCTGCCGCATCTGTAAGAAAAATGCCTATATCGTGCAGCATGGCAGCCTCGTACAGAAAATCCTTATCCAATGAAAGTTCCGGATGGCGGTCGGCAATCCATAACGACTTGTCGGCTACGGAACGGCTGTGCGTCAACAGTATATGCCGCAACTCATTCTCTTCCGGATAATATTTGTTAATGATATCTATCGGATTCATTTTAAGTTATGAGTTATGAGTTATAAATTATGGGTTATGAATGTCAATCGCCCTAAATTTATACATGCAGATTTCATTACGCATATCACAACTGCGTCTGTCTGTACGGAATATCTTTTCCAGATGATACGTCTGTTCCAGCTCTCCCAACATATTCTCCTCCTCCTTTACGGGAACCAACAAATAGCCCTCCTCGCTGGACGGACGTTCCTTTTCAATGTGCCGCATGCGGTCTTTCAGATAGAAGTTAACACCATAGAAACTCATTTTCGAGTAAGAATAGACCACACCTTCCGGAACATACGTATTGACCCTTTCAGCCAAATGTTTATCTGATTTCACAGCCAGCACCGTGGGCTGATAAACCGAATCCAATGATACGAAAAGGCAGAGCATACATCCTGCTATGCCATATAATAATGACCGGCTATCCGCACGCTTTATCACCATGCGTAATGTGCAGACAGCGGCTACTACGGGAAGCGCTACCAGGAGCCACTTGGGAACAGACAAAGCCACATCCTCCAACGCATGCATAAAGGCTACATTCTCAGCGGCATGGCGTCCGCTTCCAAAAACGCTGTCGGGAACCAGGCCGAGACGAACTACGACAAAAACAAGCGTAAGCAACAAGCCCAAAGAAGCAAAGATGATTGCACAAATCCTGAAAACTCGTGCCCCCTTTTGTACCAAAGCCAACAGATACTCAGCTATCAGCACTGCCATAAACGGATAGATGGGAAGCAGATAAACGCTCCGCTTACTCTTGGGGATGCAGTAGAAGACAAAGATTATCAGAATGACCAGCCACGTGAACAATTGTACCGGAGACTGGTTGCGGAAAGCAGTCCAGCCCTTCTTCAACCGCAACAGCAGGGTCTCCCCTTCCGGCAGACAACGCATGTTTTTCCACTTCAAGCCAAACAAGGAAATTACCAGAACCAACGTCCAGGGAATCCATCCCCAAATCAAAGTCAGGAAATTATACCATATAGGATTTTCATGGGACTCGTAGGACATTTTGCCCATAAACCGCCCGGTATTCTCCTCCAGAACCAAATCGAGGAACGGTTGTCCACCTTGTCTGTAAGCTACGTATACCCAAGCTAAATAAGGAACAAAAGAAAGCAAGCCGATACCTACCAACGAGAAAAACGCTTTCCAGAAAGAACGTCCGCGCAACAACTGATACACACCGATACACGCGCAAGGGAATATGGAGCCTACCGGCCCTTTGGTCAACGTGGCACATCCCATCAGCAACACCGCAAGCCAGGGCACTCCGCGGCATCCCTTCTCATCCCAGCGGAACAGCAGACAAAGGGAAATAACGATAAAGGCAACCTGAACCATATCGACCCGACAAGCGACAGCCGCCCGATGCACCTCGAAAGAAGACAAAAGAAGAATAGAGGCCAGAAACGCCGTTTGAACGTTTTTACGTTTTGCCACAAAGGCAAAGAACATTAACTGCATGGCTAAAAAAGCCAATGCAGACGGGAAACGGGCGGAAAACTCCGTCACCTCTCCAAAAAGGGAAGAGACGGCGGCTATTGACCAGTAGAAGAAAGGGGGTTTATAAGCAATATCAGTACCATAGTTCACCGGAAGTATCCAGTTTCCACTTTCCAGCATAGAAAGGGCAACAATCGCCTCCCGCGGTTCCCCCTTGGAATAAAAAATGGTTTCTCCCAGAAAGGGAACAACCACAAGCACACTCAGCAGCGCAATAAACCAGAACGCCTTCTTTCTGTCCGACATACCTTATTTGTTTTTTATGTTTTCTGGACGCAAAGATAGCGCAAACCGAAAGCAGATGCAAATTTATTTGCAATTTGCTGAGATGCAGCTTAATTTCGCAAAGCAAAATTACAAATAATTCTGAAACAATGCCTAACTTTGCCGCCCCAATGATAATGGCAACAGAGAGTAGATATTTAATGTTAAGATGAAGCGGCTGAAACAACTACCGGAATTTGTACGCTTCGTAATGGTGGGCATCTTTGCGACAGCTCTGCACTACGGATTGTATTTTGTATTACAATGGGTTATCAATGTAAACATAGCCTATACACTGGGATATGCTCTCAGCTTCATCGCCAATTTCTATCTGACTGCTTACTTTACCTTCGGCCGGAAGCCCTCATGGAGAAAAGCCTTCGGATTTGGAGGGGCACACTTATGCAGCTATCTGCTACACATGGGGTTGCTGAACCTCTCTCTCTGGATGGGCATCCCCAAACCTCTGGCCCCCATTCCGGTTTTCGCCATCGCCATTCCGGTCAACTTCTTACTCGTACGTTTCGTTTTCAAAAGAAAAGAGTGATAATTTGTTTTTCTCCCGATTTCTTACGAATATTGCAAAAAGATTTGTTCTATGATGGAAAACTCTCCCATACTCGCCGTTGTCGTACCTTGCTACAAAGAAGAGGCAGTGCTGCATGAAACCCATAAACGATTGAGCCAATTATTCGACCGGCTGATACAAGCCCGGCAAATTTCCCCGGAAAGCTATATATTATATGTAAACGACGGAAGCACCGACCAGACATGGGCTATCATCAAAGAACTGCACCAAAATACGGCCTATGCCTGCGGACTGAACCTGGCAGGAAACGTAGGACACCAGAATGCCCTGCTAGCAGGACTCAATGCAGTAAAAGAGCGTTGCGAGATAGCCATCTCCATTGATGCAGACTTGCAAGATGACATCCAGGTGATTCCGGACATGATAAACAGCTATAAAGCGGGCAATGACATCGTTTATGGCGTACGTAAAGAACGGAAGACCGACACTTTCTTCAAACGCAACACCGCTTTGGTCTTTTATCGGCTGATGAAGGCAATGGGGGTAAAATCCGTCTACAACCATGCCGACTACCGCCTGATGAGCCAGCGGGCTATACAACACCTATGCCGCTTCCGCGAGCGCAACCTTTTTCTTCGAGGGCTGGTTCCCCTCATCGGCTACCAGACGGACAGCGTGTACTACAATCGTGACAAGCGTTTTGCCGGAGAATCAAAGTATCCTTTCCGGAAGATGCTTAATTTTGCCATCGACGGTATCACTTCCTTTTCCGTCAAACCGGTCCGTATGATTTTTTGGATAGGCTGCATCTTTATTCTTGTGGCACTGTGTGTCACCGGATGGACACTTCACTCTTACACACAGCATAACGCCGTCCCCGGATGGTCATCACTGATGATTTCCGTCTGGCTGGTAGGAGGTGTGATACTTGTGTCGCTGGGGATTGTAGGCGAATACATCGGCAAAATATACATTGAGGTGAAGGACCGACCGCGCTACAATGAAGAAGAACTGCTGATGCCGTCCGGCAAAACAGAATAAAAGAAGCCCATCATCATTCTACACAAAAGTTTTAAAAAGGAAAAACACTTGTCACGCTATCACACTATAATAAAGGTATAGGGAACAGTGTATGTCTTTCTTGCCGACAAGTTGGCAAGATTTTGCCACCCTATTGGCAAGACTTTGCCATAGGCATGGCAAAAGTTTGCCAAAAGCATGACAATGGGTTGGCAAAATTACTCTCTGGCAGACAATGAGTTAACATAACTATCAAAATCGTATCGTCACATCAGTTTATATCAAAAAACACAAAATCGCTTGCGAAAGCGACATAAATGCCGTATCTTAGTACACGTGCAAGCAAACCATTTTGCTTACACATGATAAAAATCTGCTTATGGGAACATTAGGCTGCATCAATGACATGCTACAAAGGGATAAAGAGAACCGTGCTCTCCGCAAGTTGAGCAGAGGACGGATGCGGGAGCACTACAAATACCTTGTAGAAAGGAAAGGTCCTGAGAGAGCCGATGTAACCATTGAGAAAATAGAAGAAATCCGAAGAAATACTACTGAAAAGGAATTATCAGATAAAGAACATCTATTCAGGGCAAAGACGATTCTTGCAGCATATGCTTTAGTCTTGCTTTTATTGGGAGTACTTTGTTATAAATTGTTCTTATAAGCAGGTCTGAAACCGATTGACAAGAAATCTACCCGGTTAAATTCATCAGCCATTGGCTGGCGATTGAAAGCAGATTCCCATGCTTCATAAAAAATTCGCATACTTTTTATATTCGAAGCAGAGAATCAACAACTTGGTTTCCTAAACCAATAAATTAGAAATGAAAAAATTATCTTTGCAAACACAATAAATACATTGAAAAACTTTCTGTTAGAACATGGAACATCTAAAAGCATACATTTTAGCACTTAAAAACATGAATACAGATTTTACAATTAGAATTGCCCAACAGTCTGATGCCCTTGAACTTATGAGTTTGTTTCAAGAGACAGTCCTCCATATAAACAAGCGTGACTATTCAGAAGCAGAAGTGGCAGATTGGGCATCGTGCGGAAACGACCTCTCCCGCATAAAAGAAATGATTAAGACACATTATTTTATTGTAGCAACCAATCAACAGTCACAGATTGTCGGCTTTTCATCCATTACCCACCAAGGATATTTGCATTCTATGTTTGTTCATAAAGATTTTCAAGGTAAAGGCATTGCTACCATACTTCTAAATGAGATAGAACGGTATGCAACCGCAAGAGGAATCATGCGAATTACATCAGAAGTAAGCCTGACAGCCCGTCCATTCTTTGAGAAAAGAGGCTATATAGTAGAAGTGGAACAGAAACGCAAAGCCAACCAACTTTATCTCACCAATTTTTGGATGGCGAAAAGGCTGGCTGAATGAAATCGTATAACGGACGTATTCCTGCTTGTGGTGTCTTTTGTGGTGGTTGTCCCATATACACAAGAGAAAAAAGTCCCTGCAAAGGAGCAGAACAGAATGGTTCTCGCTGTGAAAAATGTAAAACATTCCATTTATGTTGCTTGGAAAAAAGAATAACACATTGTTTCCAGTGTTCTGATTTCCCATGTACTAAATTCAAAAGATTTACCAAACGTTGGCTAAAATACGGACAAAACTTCATTGAAAACCAAAAGCTTTTAAAAAACGTAGGTGAAGTTAAATTTTTAAAGTATTATAATAAGAGAATCCACAACCAACTTACCAACAATGACAAAAAATCAGGAATAAAATAATAATTTTGTACCTTTCGAAAAACATGTGTTGTAAATGACAGATTTTAATTCATACATGGGCAATATAGACACTGACTTTTAGGGAACTGTGTTTAAGAAACGGAGAACTACGGTATTATAAAAGAAATGAATTTATCCTCCGAGAGGGAGAAGTCGGTTCTTTCTTCGGGTTTATTGTATCCGGTGTAATCAAATATACCTGCATCAACCAAACTGAAAACAAAACATATAATGTAGGTTTTTCTTTTGCCAATGAATTTATCTCTGATTATCCCAATTGTTTATACGACATAAAATCTGAATTGAATATACAAGCAATAACCCCATGTAGAATCTACATCTGTTCTTCCGAATTACTTCTACAAGAATTTGAAGAGAACAAAGAAAATCAACGAATAGCCCGCATTGCAGCCGAACAATTATTTTTTCAGTCGTATTCACGTTACTTGGATTTGTTCAGATTTACATCGGAAGAACGCTATCTCCAACTTCTTAAAAAATGTCCAGAAATCCTACAAATGGTACCCCTAAAAGAAATTGCGTCTTACTTGAAAATAACCCCTATTCACATGAGCCGCATCAGACACAAACAGAGTTTTGACAGCAAAGAATAAACATAGGTTTAGAAATTCAATCATTTAACAATATTCCAAGACAATATTGATTCTGTCAGGAAGTTCTCTTTTATTTTTGCCCTATCCTTTGGCTGATTCAGCGAAAGGCAGGAATGAAAGGAGTTAAACATAGAGTCCTATATATGAGAACAAGAAAAGTATTTAGAATGCCACTTGATAAAATTCTTTGTTTATCAGCCAATGCTATATTAACCATTATTGCACTATGGAGTATTGCATCAGTCTTTTTCGAAAACGCCACAATTGATTCTATAATAGCCCGTTTCAGCGTGGCTTCTGCCTGCATGGCCAACCTATTTTCAAAACATCGTCTTATCCGGATAATATTCCTCATTATGGCATTTGTACTGATAATTGTTGCAACCACCCTCTATGTCCATAAAGCAAATAAGATGTAAAATACTCAGCAGTTATTCCGTCTCATTTTTCCTTTTCTTCCACAGCTGATAACTATTGATGATGTTTTGCCACAGCACATACGATCCCGGACCGACGGAAGATAACGGATTAAGATAAGTATATGCCATCCAGATGGCAAGCACCGTATTCTTTTGCCCCAGCGCCTGCCCTCCACTGATGCGCTCACCATAATGACCGCCGATTCTCTTTCCCAAATAGAATTGTATACAGCAGGTTATCAGTCCCGCCAGGGCTATCAGCAGTTCAACAAATACCGGTGCATCACTATTGACCAATGAACGTACCGTCTGCCCTGAGACAATGGCAAGAGCTACCGCCCACAAATAGAAGGCTGCATCATGGAAACCCAACAGAAAATGATGCACCTTCGGCACAAACGCACGCAGAAACCATGCCAGCAAGAAAGGACAAAGCAGCAATGGAAAGACTTTACTCAGAATTTTCAGGAATGCAACAAAAAAAGTAATGTCAGCATGAGGCTCCACCAACGGGAAAACCAAAGGAACAGCCACAGCCGCCAGAAGATTGGACAACAACGTATAGGTCGTCAGGCTGGATGCGCTTCCACCCAGTTTACCGGTAATGACAGCCGCAGCAGTCGCAGTGGGACAAATGAGGCAGACCATCGCACCTTCAAACACTTCCCGGTAGACCTCCTCCATAGGGCAACACACCAACAATACCGCAACAATCAAGCAAGAAACCGTCTGGAACAGCAGTAACCATCCATGCCACGATTTGGGTTTCAGTTCATGCACCTCCACCTTGCAGAAAGTGAGCAGAAGTTGGGAAAAAATCAAAAGCGGAGTCAGGAAAGCCACTAACCCATTCACATAAGGTTTGGCAGGCGCCACAAAAGGAATGTCTGCAAAAAAGAAATATCCCAAAGTACCGGCAAGCATTGCCAAAGGCAACGTCCAGTTCTTTATAAAACGAACCAGCATACTTGATTTGCTATTTTAATTATCCACCGCAAAGTTACGCATATTATCAATACATTAAGCCACTAATTGCTCAAACACAGACATTAATTCCACTAAAAATGAGAAGAAGAACAATAAAACTGAACATAATCCATTAGTTTTCTATAAATTTCCACTACATTTGCCAAGCGAAAAGGAAGCATTGTCTTTGCTACAATTATATGAAACTATACAGACGATACATATTATATATAAGTATATGCTTAGGGCTGCTTATCTCCCCCTTTTGCAGTGGCAGCGCTGAAGCGAAAGACTTTGTTGTCGTTATAGACCCCGGACACGGTGGACACGACCCGGGTGCAGTGGGAAAAATTTCCAAAGAGAAGAATATCAACCTGAATGTAGCACTCAAACTTGGCAAACAAATCAAGAAGAACTGCCCTGATGTAAAAGTTATCTATACGCGGGACCGGGACATATTCATCCCCCTGGACCGGCGCGCTGAAATTGCCAATAACGCCAAAGCTGATTTGTTCATCTCCATACATACCAATGCCCTGGCCAAAAACCGGACGGCCAAAGGAGCCTCCACCTGGACACTGGGTCTGGCAAAATCGGATGCCAATCTGGAAGTAGCCAAGCGCGAAAATGCCGTTATCCTCTACGAAAGCGACTACAAGACGCGGTATGCCGGCTTCAATCCCAACTCGGCAGAGTCCTACATCATCTTCGAATTCATGCAAGACAAATACATGTCACAGAGTGTGCACCTCGCCTCCCTCGTACAAAAGCATTTCCGCCAAACCTGCAAACGTACAGACCGGGGCGTGCACCAGGCAGGTTTTCTGGTATTGAAGGCCAGTGCCATGCCAAGCATACTGGTGGAACTCGGATTCATCTCCACACCGGAAGAGGAACGGTACCTGAACACTGAAGCAGGAACCACCTCACTTGCCAACGGTATCTTCCGCGCTTTCCTCACCTATAAGCGCGAGCAGGAAATCCGGTTGAACGGAAGCAGCAATACCATTCTTCCGGAGGATGTACCCGAGCCCGTTCAAGAAGAAGGCAACGCAGCTACAGCGACACCGGAAAAGAAAAATGCACCTCAAGCGGAGAGTAACCAAGCTGCCCAGCGCCCGCAAAGGTCAGAAAATGCAGCCGTTTCCCAAACAGAACAGAGCGGCATCGTGTTTAAGATACAGATACTCACTTCTTCACGTCCTCTGGCCAAGAATGACAAAAGACTGAAAGGACTGAAAGACGTGGATTATTATAAAGAAGGCGGAATCTACAAATATACGTACGGCGCATCACCCGATTACAACAAGGTGCTGCGCAGCAAACGTAGCATTACGGACAAATTCAAGGACGCATTCATCATTGCGTTCAAGAATGGAGAAAAGATAAACGTCAACACAGCCATCAGCGAATTTAAAAAGAACAGAAATAAATAACAAAAGATACATCATGAAGTATATTACAAAAGAAGTTAGAATAGGAATAGCAGGCATAGCTGCACTTTGCATATTGGTATACGGCATCAACTACCTGAAAGGGATAAATATGTTCAAGCCCTCCAGCTATTTCTACGTGAAATTCCAGAATGTCAATGGGCTGACAAAATCCAGCCCGGTCTTTGCCGACGGCTTCCGCGTGGGTATTGTCCGCGACTTGTACTACGACTATACCCAACCGGGCAAAGTCGTTGCCGAAATAGATGTTGACCCAGAGCTGCGCATTCCCAAAGGAAGTACGGCAGAACTGGCAGCCGAAATGCTTGGCGGCGTAAAGATGAACCTGCTGCTTGCCAATAACCCGCGGGAGAAATACCAGATTGGAGACACAATCCCCGGCGTGCTGAACAACGGAATGATGGAAAAAGTTGCCACCATGATGCCGCAAGTAGAGAAGATGCTGCCCAAGCTGGATTCCATCCTCGCATCCTTAAATGTCATACTGGCCGACCCCGCCATCCCTGCAACCTTGCATAACGTACAAGATTTAACAGCAAGTATGGCCGTCACAAGCCGCCAGTTGCAAACTCTAATGAAGGATGATATTCCACAACTGACCGGCAAGCTCAATACCATTGGAGACAACTTTGCACTCATTTCCAACAACTTAAAGGAGATAGATTATGCTGCCGCCATGCAAAAGGTAGACGCAACTTTGAACAATGTAAAAATGATTACAGACAAATTGAACCAGAAAGACAATACCGTCGGACTTTTGCTAAACGACCCTTCTCTATATAATAATCTGAACGCCACCACTGCCAACGCAGCAAGTTTATTGGAAGACTTGAAATCGCATCCGAAACGATACGTCCATTTCTCCCTATTCGGCAAGAAAGATAAGTAAAAGATGGACGTTATATAGATTTTGTCTAAATAATAAGTCTATAAAGGAATTAAAAGGAAAGCCCTCATTTGCTCTATACAAGGAGCGAAAAAGGGCTTTTTCCTGCTCTGGGCACAGAAAGAAAACAAGAGACGCAAAGCTACATAAACCACTATATGACAAAGTATTAGATAAATGCAACACACCTTATATAAGGAGTATACTCATAGTAACCGATAAGTAGCTGAAAGTAAAGAGCTTATTACTTTCCCTAAAAACGCAAGAAAAAAAGGATTTGTTTTTCTCGAATAAGATTGCCAATTTTGCAATCGTAGAAGTTATGCTTAATTAATAAATGTATTTATAGCCGTTATGAGTGAAATAGATCATGTCGGGCTGTGGAACCGCTGTCTTGAAATCATCAGAGACAATGTTCCGGAGCAGACATACAAAACATGGTTTCTTCCCATCATACCTTTAAAATATGAAGACAAAACGCTGGTCGTACAAGTGCCCAGCCAGTTCTTCTATGAGTTTTTGGAGGACAAATTTGTTGATTTGTTGCGCAAGACTCTCTATAAGGTCATTGGTGAGGGAACTAAATTGATGTATAACGTAATGGTGGACAAGAGCTCGCGGAAAACCGTCGACCTGGAGTCTACACAGCGTACCATCATACCGCAAAAACAAGTGATGGACAAAAGGATTCCGCAGATTCCCGTCCCCGAACTTGACCCGCACCTTAATCCAGAATACAACTTTGAAACCTTCATCGAAGGTTACAGCAACAAGCTGTCGCGCAGCGTTGCAGAAGCTGTCGCTCTCAATCCGGCTAAAACAATCTTCAATCCGCTGTTCCTATACGGAGCATCAGGTGTAGGCAAAACCCATCTTGCCAATGCTATCGGAACCAAAATCAAGGAACTATACCCGGAGAAAAGGGTATTGTATGTATCTGCACACCTATTCCAAGTGCAATACACCGATTCCGTACGTAACAATACGACTAACGACTTCATCAACTTCTACCAGACCATTGATATTCTAATCATTGATGATATTCAGGAATTTGCCGGCGTGACCAAAACGCAGAATACATTCTTCCATATCTTCAACCATCTGCATCAGAACGGCAAGCAGCTCATCCTCACTTCCGACCGTGCACCGGTATTGCTGCAGGGCATGGAAGAGCGTCTGATTACACGTTTTAAATGGGGAATGGTGGCTGAGCTGGAGAAACCTACCGTAGAACTCCGCAAGAACATTCTGCGCAACAAGATACACCGTGACGGCCTGCAGTTCCCCCAGGAAGTGATTGACTATATTGCAGAGAACGTGGGCGACAGTGTACGTGACCTGGAGGGCATCGTCATTTCCATTATGGCGCATTCCACCATATACAATAAAGAAATAGACCTGGAACTGACGCAACGTATCGTCCGCAAGGTAGTGAACAGCGAAAGCAAGGCAGTGACTGTCGATGAAATCATCAACACCGTATGCAAGCACTTCGGATTGGAAACTGCCACCATCCACACAAAATCCAGAAAGCGGGAAGTGGTGCAAGCACGACAAATAGCCATGTATTTAGCCAAAAACCATACAGACTTCTCTACTGCAAAAATCGGTGCGCTAATTGGACATAAAGACCATGCCACCGTATTGCATGCATGTAAAACCATCAAAGAACTGAAAGAGGTGGACAAATCATTCCGTGCGGAAATCGACGAGATTCAAGCCGCACTGAAAAAAGGATAAGAATAAAGGATAAGGGATTAAATGCAGCTAAGTATGCATTAGCTTAACCCCTTATCCCTTATCCCTTATCCCTAATCCTTAATTTTCAAAATCCCTGCTTTTTCATTATCTTCCAAAGATTCTCCGACATTGCCTCACTGTCTTTCTTCGTATAACGCACATCTGTAAAGACCTGCGCCAGCGTTTCCTTATTGTTCTCCAAGATGAACTGCTTGTTCTCAGGAAGCGATTCTTTATAGGCATACAACCGGTCAATGTCCTGAGGAGTATAATCATGATAAACCTCTTCGTGTACAATGGCCTCCAGCGGCAAACGGTCCACTTGTTCCGGCTGTTCGGCAGGCCATCCCACTGTGACTGTCGTGATGGGAAACACCAATTCCGGTAACTCCAACGCTTCGACAATCATCTGAGGGTTGTAAGTGGTAGTTCCCAGATAGCAAATGCCCAACCCCTTCTCCTCGGCAGCCACACAAAAAGTCTGTGCCACCAGCAAGGTATCGACAGCCCCCGTCACAAACCACTCAAAGTTGTTGTATCCCGGCTCAGCCTTACGTTGCTCACACCACTTGCTGAAGCGGCGCAAATCTATGCAGAAAGTAAGCACTACCGGCGCCGTCCGAACCATCGGCTGATTGAAATGTGCAGGCGCCAGTTTGGCTTTACGCTCTGCATCACGCGTCACAATCACACTATAAACCTGCATGTTCCCGACTGTAGAAGCCCGGAAAGAGGTTTCAAGCAAATCATTTAACAAATCAGCAGAAATATCCTTCTGCTGGTATTTTCGGATTGTTCTCCTTTGTTTCAAGCTTTCCATTCTTTCTTTTTTTGCAAAGATAATGTAATCCACGAACAATTCATTCAAGAGTTCACACTTTTTTTATCATCATATATCCGGAATAAAATACATCTTTTCAACAAGAAATGAACAATTATTATCTCTACGAGCAGATAAAAGTAACCTTATGTTCGACTAAACCGAGAACCTTTCAGCCCAACAAGTTGTTAATAAATTCCATTTTGGAAAACTTATTCGTTTACTCAAATCATTAAAACATTATAAACCAATAAATTAATAGCAATCAATAGAAAACTATATATCGGTTAATAAAAACATTCATTTTAATTTTGCCAAGTTGAAAAACATTCATAGCTTTGCAAATACATTTGTTAACGATAAGTACAACTTCTACAACTTTACTTATTTGTAACTAATCCTAAGAGATACAACATTGTGGAAAAGAAAAATTATTCTTATGACGAAGCCTACGGAGAATCTTTAAAATACTTCCAAGGCGACGAGTTGGCTGCCAGAGTTTGGGTAAACAAATATGCAGTCAAAGATTCTTTCGGAAATATTTACGAAAAGTCTCCGGAAGACATGCATTGGCGGATAGCCAATGAGGTAGCCCGCATTGAGGCCAAGTACCCCAATCCATTAAGTTCAGAGGAACTTTTCGGCTTGCTCGACCACTTCAAGTACATTGTTCCGCAAGGAAGCCCGATGACCGGAATCGGGAACAACTATCAGGTAGCCTCTCTGTCCAACTGCTTTGTTATCGGTGTGGACGGCGAAGCGGATTCTTATGGTGCCATCTTCAAGATAGACGAAGAACAAGTACAGCTGATGAAACGCCGTGGCGGCGTGGGACACGACTTATCCCATATCCGTCCGAAAGGTTCACCGGTAAAGAACTCGGCACTGACCTCCACCGGCTTGGTTCCCTTCATGGAACGCTATTCAAACTCTACACGCGAAGTAGCTCAAGATGGACGCCGCGGCGCACTGATGCTCAGCGTATCCATCAAACACCCCGACTCGGAAGCCTTCATCGATGCCAAGATGACTGAGGGCAAAGTGACCGGAGCCAACGTTTCCGTAAAACTGACCGACGACTTCATGCAGGCCGCCATCGAAGGCAAACCATATACACAGCAATATCCGATTGACGCCACAGAGCCGGCATTTCAAAAAGACATTGACGCATCCGCATTATGGAAAAAGATTGTGCACAATGCATGGAAATCGGCAGAACCCGGTGTATTGTTCTGGGATACCATATTAAAGGAATCCGTGCCCGACTGCTATGCAGACCTGGGCTACCGTACCGTATCCACCAATCCATGCGGCGAAATTCCACTGTGCCCGTACGACTCCTGCCGTCTGCTCGCCATCAACCTTTACTCATACGTGGTCAATCCGTTCAAGCCGGACGCCTACTTTGACTTTGAGCTATTCAAGAAGCATGTAGCTTTGGCCCAACGCATCATGGACGATATCATCGACCTTGAACTGGAGAAGATAGAGCGCATCATGAGCAAGATAGATGCCGACCCCGAAAGTGAAGACGTGAAACATACAGAACGCGTTTTGTGGCAGAAGATTTACAAGAAAAGCGCCCAAGGCCGCCGTACCGGTGTAGGCATCACGGCAGAAGGCGACATGCTTGCCGCCCTGGGATTGCGTTATGGCACTGAAGAGGCAACCGAATTCTCGGAGCAAGTACACAAGACGGTGGCACTCAACGCCTATCGCTCCTCCATAGAAATGGCCAAAGAACGCGGCGCATTCGAGGTGTACGATACAGAACGCGAAAAGAACAACCCGTTCATCAACCGCCTGCGTGAAGCTGACCCGGAAATGTACGAGGAGATGAAGAAGTACGGACGCCGCAACATTGCCTGTCTGACCATCGCCCCGACCGGCACCACCAGCCTGATGACTCAAACCACCTCCGGTATCGAGCCCGTATTCCTGCCCGTGTACAAGCGCCGCCGCAAAGTGAATCCCAACGATACGAACGTCCATGTGGACTTCATCGACGAAACCGGAGATGCCTTTGAAGAATATATCGTGTTCCACCCCAAGTTCGTGACTTGGATGGAAGCACAAGGATACAACCCCGCCAAACGCTACACGCAGGAAGAAGTGGATGCCCTGGTAGAGAAATCACCTTATTATAAAGCAACCTCCAACGACGTGGACTGGCTGATGAAAGTCAAGATGCAGGGACGTATCCAAAAATGGGTGGACCACTCTATCAGCGTAACCATCAACCTGCCGAACGACGTAGACGAAGACCTCGTGAACCGTCTGTATGTAGAAGCATGGAAATCCGGCTGCAAGGGCTGTACGGTTTACCGCGACGGTTCGCGTTCCGGCGTGCTCATCTCTACCAAGAGTGACAAGAAGTCCGAACTTCCCCCGTGCAAACCGCCTACGGTCGTTGAAACACGTCCCAGAATATTGGATGCAGACGTTGTCCGCTTCCAGAACAACAAGGAGAAATGGGTGGCATTCGTCGGCTTGCTGGACAATCATCCCTACGAAATATTCACCGGGGTGCTGGATGATGATGAAGGCATCATCCTGCCGAAGAATGTGGTGTCGGGCCACATCATCAAGAATGTGGATGAGCACGGAAACAAGCGTTACGACTTCCAGTTCGAGAACAAGCGCGGATACAAAGTCACCATCGAGGGTCTGTCCGAGAAGTTCAACAAAGAGTATTGGAACTATGCCAAGCTGATTTCCGGTGTATTGCGCTACCGCATGCCTATCGAGCAGGTCATCAAGCTGGTAGGTTCACTGCAACTGGACAGCGAAAACATCAACACCTGGAAGAACGGTGTGGAACGCGCCCTGAAGAAATACATCCAGGACGGCACGGAAGCCAAAGGCAAGAAATGCCCCAACTGCGGTAACGAAACACTGGTTTACCAAGAAGGTTGCCTCATCTGCAAGACGTGCGGAGCTTCTCGCTGTGGATAATCCCACGGCAAGCACAAACGTTTGCATAGGAATTTAAATGACTTAGATAACGGTAGCTGCATGATTATGAGGAATAATTTCTATACTTGCATAATCATTGCAGCTATTGCTATTTCTAAATCTAATATAATATGACACTAATATTCAATATCGAGTATCGCACCAGCTGGGGTGAAGAAGTCAGAGTCCTGGGTTCCATCCCGGAACTTGGCAACAACCAGCCCAACAAAGCCACCCCCCTGCACACTGTAGACGGCATTCACTGGACCGCGGAAGTGGATATCCAGATTCCCGGTAATGGAAGCGTCGAATACAGTTACCACATCTATCGAGATGGCAGAACCATACGGACAGAGTGGAACAGCCTGCCACGCATCCTGCACGTTGCAGACAATCCGAAGAAAGTTTACCGCATAGAAGATTGTTGGAAGAATCTGCCCGAGCAGCAGTATTTTTATACATCCGCTTTCACAGAATCCCTGCTGGCGCATCGCGAACGCAGTGCCGCCCCGAAAAGCTACAAAAAGGGGTTGCTGATAAAGGCGTACGCCCCCTGCATAGACAGTGACCATTGCCTGGCACTCTGCGGAAACCAGAAGGCGCTGGGTGACTGGAACCCGGACAAAGCTGCCCTTATGAGCGACATCGACTTCCCCGAATGGCAGGTAGAAGTGGATGCCGGCAAAATCAGCTTCCCGCTGGAGTATAAATTCGTCCTTTACAACAAGAAAGAGCGCCGTGCCGTGGCCTGGGAGAACAATCCCAACCGCTATATGGCCGACCCGCAGATAGCCGCCAACGAAACGCTGGCTGTCGGCGACCGTTATGTATACTTCAATCTTCCTGCATGGAAAGGTTCCGGAGTAGCCGTACCCGTATTCTCCCTGCGCTCCGAGAAAAGCTTCGGTGTAGGCGATTTCGGCGACTTGAAGCGCATGATTGACTGGGCAGTTGCCACCAATCAGAAGGCGGTGCAGATTCTGCCCATCAACGACACTACCATGACGCATACCTGGACAGACTCCTACCCTTACAGTAGCATCTCCATCTATGCCTTCCATCCCATGTACGCCGACCTGAAGCAGTTGGGCAGCTTGAAGGACAAGAAGGTGATGGCCGAATTCAACAAACGCCAGAAGGAACTGAATGCCCTGCCCGCCGTGGACTACGAAGCTGTGAACAAGACAAAGTGGGAATACTTCCACCTCATCTTCAAGCAGGAAGGGGAAAAGGTGCTGGCATCGGATGCTTTCCGTAATTTCTACGAAGCCAACAAGGAATGGTTGCAGCCATATGCCGTCTTCAGCTACCTGCGTGATGCCTACAAGACCCCGAATTTCCGCGAGTGGCCCAAGTATGCCACCTACGATGCCAAGGAGATAGAGACATTGTGCCGGCCGGACTCCGCCGACTATCCGCACATAGCCATCTATTATTACATCCAGTTCAACCTGCACCGGCAACTGCTTGCCGCCACGGAGCATGCGCGCGCCAACGGCGTAGTGCTGAAAGGCGACATTCCCATCGGCATCAGCCGCAACAGTGTGGAAGCCTGGAAAGAGTCCCACTACTTCAACCTGAACGGACAAGCCGGTGCACCGCCCGACGACTTCTCCGTGAACGGACAGAACTGGGGCCTCCCCACCTACAACTGGGATGTCATGGAAAAAGACGGTTATGCCTGGTGGATGAAACGTTTCCACAAAATGGCAGAATACTTCGATGCCTACCGCATAGACCACATCCTCGGCTTCTTCCGCATTTGGGAGATACCGATGCACGCCGTACACGGGCTGTTGGGAGAATTCGTCCCCGCCCTGCCCATGACGCGCGAGGAGATAGAAAGCTACGGGCTGGCATTCCGCGAAGACTTCTTCCTAAAGCCCTATATCCATGAGTACTTCCTCGGACAAATCTTCGGCCCGCATACAGACTATGTGAAACAGACCTTCATAGAGCCGACAGACACGTGGGAGGTTTACCGCATGCGTCCCGAGTTCGACACCCAGCGCAAGGTGGAAGCCTACTTTGCCGGAAAAACGGACGATGACAGCATCTGGATTCGTGACGGGCTTTACGCCCTTATCAGCGATGTGCTGTTCGTGCCCGACCGCAACAATCCGCACGAATACCATCCGCGCATCGGCGTGCAGCACGACTACATCTACCGCGCACTGAACGATTGGGAAAAGGCTGCCTTCAACCGGCTGTATGACCAGTACTACTATCACCGCCACAACGACTTCTGGGGACAGCAAGCCATGAAGAAACTGCCGCAACTGACACAGTCCACGCGCATGCTGGTATGCGGTGAGGACTTAGGCATGATTCCCGATTGCGTGGCATGGGTGATGAACGACCTGCGTATCCTTTCCCTGGAGATACAACGTATGCCGAAAGACCCGAAACAAGAATTCGGCCACACAGACTGGTATCCATACCGTTCGGTCTGCACCATCTCCACGCACGACATGTCTACCCTGCGCGGCTGGTGGGAAGAAGACTTCCAACAGACGCAGCGTTACTACAACACCATGCTCGGGCACTACGGTGCCGCACCGGCAACGGCCACGCCGGAGCTCTGCGAAGAAGTGGTTCGCAATCACCTCCATAGCAACTCCATCCTCTGCATCCTCTCCCTGCAAGACTGGATGTCCATGGACGGCAAATGGCGCAACCCGAACGTGCAGGAAGAACGCATCAATATTCCTGCCAACCCGCGGCACTACTGGCGCTGGCGCATGCACCTGACACTGGAACAACTGATGAAGGCAGAAAGCCTGAACGAGAAAATAAGGAGCATGATAGAAAGCACCGGAAGATAAGAAAGGATTCTTAACAAAGGGTTATTTTAGGCACGGATTACATGGACAATCACGGATAATATTGAAAGTAACCGTGATAACCCGTATAATTCCGTGCCTAAAATAATTCGATAAGTTCATTCCGGCCCTCACATAATTGTATTCTATAAAAAACAATTTCGCGCTATTTTTATATTTTACAGAATACAATCCACAGCCTGAATCGTAATAACCGGATACTGATTTGCCCGTACCACAAAATATCAGTAAGTTTGCAGAAAACAATCTACAAGTAATGACCAGTTATATTTTCCTTGACACGCTTCGCTTCTTCGCCCATCACGGCGTGGGCGAACAAGAAACCGTGGTAGGCAATGAGTTTACCGTCAGCCTGCGCCTGCAAGTTGATATCCGGCGTGCGGCAGAAACGGACGACGTAGCCGACACCGTGAGCTATGCCGATGTACATACAGCTGTGAAGGCAGAGATGGACATTCCTTCCAAACTATTGGAACATGTATGCGGGCGAATTATAAACCGATTGTTCCACGACTTCCCACAGATAGAGGAAATAACCCTCAAGCTGGCAAAGCGCAATCCACCGATGGGCGCGGATATAGAGGCTGCAGGAGTGGAAATATGCCAACGCCGCGGAGAATGACAGATTGCCGAATCACCCCATTCACTATTGATACACAGACACTTCCCACTGCAAAGACACTGCATGCTTTTTGCAGTGGCGCTGCACATATATTTGCAGTAGTACTGCAATAGCTTTGCAGTGACGCTGCAACAGATATGCAGTAGCACTGCAAAATGTATACAGAAGTTCTGCAGTGAGCATGCAGCAACTTTTCTGCCGTAGAATACAACCATTGATACCAATATTCCGTACCTTTGCCCCATCATCAACAAAAAGTCAATGAGAAACGCTATACAACGACTGGCATTACTCCCCATCGTCGCTCTCTTCCTGCTACCGGCCGCTTGCTATCAAATACAGCTCCGAGTTTCATTGGAGAAATGCCCTCTACCTGCCCACCCCTTACGACTTTACAAACCCATACAACTATGCAGACTTCAGAAGGAATGAACTATTGAAAATAAACCTCACAGAGTTCCGCTTCCCCTACCAATACCTCAACGACATAGAATGGGCAGATTCACCAACACCATTATTGTGCAACTCTATGACTTCAAACGGCAAGGGTGGGCTATCGCACCAGTGTGGGCTGTCCATGAACGAAGGGTAGCGATAGATTAAGAATGCCCAGTAGAACCGAGTTTCATCCTTATTTTTGCCGTTTCCGCTTCTTTGCCGATTCCACCGCTTCGGCCACCACCGGCTTATTTGCAAACCGCTTGGTGTAGTTGCTGTAATCGGGAACAGTGCGTTCATACGTCGGGTCGACAAACAACGGGCTGGAAATGATATGGTCTGCCGTACTGCGGTTGCAGCAGAACACGATGTTCTCCACACCGGCAAGGCGGGTCAACGCCTTCACATCCGTATCGTGCGGCTGAAGGGTCATCGGGTCGGTGAAAAAGAAAAGATAGTCAATCTCTCCGTCCACAATGCGCGAGCCCATCTGCTGGTCACCGCCCAAAGGACCGGATTTAAGGATAGTGAAATCCCACTCCACATCAGGATGTTTCTCCCGGAGGGCTTCGAGGATAAGGGTACCCGTGGTGCCCGTACAATAGAATTTATGCCCCATCAGCAATTCCGAGTTCCACAGTACCCACTCGATGAGGTCTTTCTTCATGGCGTCGTGTGCCACTAATCCGATTTTTCTAACTAGTTTTTCCATAATTCAAAACCTTTAATAGATTGAACAATTATAAAAGGCAACAGTTCCTACAATTGGGAAAAGAATTTCTTTCCATGCAGATAAAACTGCGCCAATATACTGTTTTTTGTCCGTTCCGGTATTACGGCAAGCGTAGTTTTTTTCAGATTCTCTTTGCGGGACGCTGCCAATGAAGTGCGGAGGGAGTGGTAGGCACGGCGCGCACGGAATACGGCCAAAGCATTGGGTAACTGGCCTTTCAGCATGAAACTGAACGCAGCCACATAATCGAGCACCGCACGTACACGCATCACGGACGCCAAGTCCTCCTGCGGCAGATTCTTATAAAGCATGACAAGGTTATTACGAAAATTGAGGAAGGTCTTGCGCGGATTCTCCTTCTTCAAAGTGGCCCCTCCCACATGAAATACCACACTCTGCGGTATACATGCCAACTGTCTGCCACGGGCACGAAGCCGCCAACATAAATCTATCTCCTCCATGTGGGCAAAAAAACGTCCGTCCAGCCCACCCGCTTCCCGGTAGTCTGCCAGACGGATGAACAGAGCCGCCCCCGTAGCCCAGAAAATGGGTATCACCGTGTCGTATTGCCCCTTGTCCTCTTCTACCACGCCCATAATACGGCCGCGGCAGAAGGGATAGCCATAGCGGTCGATGAAACCTCCCGCAGCTCCGGCATATTCAAACTGCCCCTTGTTACGCCAACTGCGTATCTTCGGCTGGCAAGCGGCCGTCTCCGGATAGGCATCCATATACTCTGCCAACGGGACAAGCCAGTGCTCGGTGACCTCTACATCGGAGTTGAGCAGCACTACATATTCTGCCTCCACCTGCTTCAATGCCAGATTGTATCCGTCGGCAAAACCGTGGTTCTCTTCCAGCAGAATCAAGTGCACAGAAGGAAACTCGCGACGGAGCATTGCCACGGAAGCATCCGTAGAGCCATTGTCCGCCACATACACCACAGCACCATCCACCTCCGAAAAACGCACAACAGAGGGAAGGAAGGAACGGAGCATATCACATCCGTTCCAATTCAATATGACAACAGCAATCTTATCCATGTTGCACAGATTCTTTTCGTTTATTTTTCCAGCGTTTATGA
>NZ_JBCNZM010000027.1:0-4418 GCF_040227615.1 Bacteroides sp. RTP31139st1_H2_RTP31139_211217
CATCTGTTGCAACATCTCCGGTGTCTTGTGAATCTCAATTTCCCGGGCTTGCTGTGGAGATTGTCCGGCTTCAAGGTACTCAAGGGAGATGTTGTGCGGCGACTCTACCAGGAATTGCAGCATGAAGCGGGACATTTCCCCGCGGTTCAGTCCGTCCGAAGAGGTGTTATATAATAAGGTGACGTTTTCTGCCCGTTGGATGAGGCGGTAGAAGTAGTAGGCATAGACGGCATTCTTGTGTTCTATGGTGGTCATGCCGAAGGCCTTCCTCAGGTTGTAGGGAATGAAGGAGGAGTCGCCTCCGGCTTTGGGCAATTGCCCTTCGTTGAGGGAGAGCATGATGAGGTTACGGAAATCGAGGTTACGCGTTTCCAGCACCCCCATTACTTGCATGCCGATGGCGGGTTCTCCGTGGAAGGGAATGTTGGCAGAGGTAAGCAAGCGGTTCAGCAGTCGCTTCAGCGTGTCTGTGCGCACACCACTCAATTCGCCGGTCTCTATCAGGCTGAGCAGGCGGTTGACGAGGGTGTAGCTTTTGAACAGAGACTCGCGGTACAGCTGGTTGAAGATGTCTTCCACGTCTTTTTCCTGGCGGTAGAGGACGGCCACTTCGCGAAGCAGTTCGGTGAGGTAGCTGCATAGGGCGGCGATGCCGTTCTGTGGTGTAAAGACTTGTTCAAGGAATGCGTCCTGCTTCAGCTCCGAGGGAAGGGGATAGAAGCGGTTGTCCCGGGTAAGCTGTTTTTCCAGTGTTTCGGCATTGGGGGAAAGTTGCCGGGTGTAAGGGTGTTTCAGCAGCGTGATTACGGTTTCGTAGATGTATCGTCCGGTACCTGCATGGTAGCCGGTAGTCTGTAGCTCTACAAGGGCGTTGATAAAACTGTACACCGGAGTTTGGGCAAGGGGAAATCCCATTGTGATGTTGACGTTCTTTACCTCTGCCGGAATGGAGTGGAGGACGGGAAGCAGTAGGGATTCGTTGCAAAGGACAACGGCAGTGTCTTTGAATGAAGAAGGGGTTCTTAATTCTTCATTCCCCCTAATCCATTGCGGCAAGTAGCGGGCTTGTGCATTTTCGGTAGAAGCGGAGATAAAGCGTACGTTCTTGGGTTTCCGCAGTACATCAAAAGAAGTTTCGGGCAGTTGGTTGGGAAACAGCTTTAGGTTGCGGAGGATGAATTCGCCTGCTTCGTGGGTATAGGGCGGCTTTTGCTCAAGGGGAAGACGGGTGTAGAACACGTCGTAATCCCAATAGAACATTGCTTTCCCGGCATCCTGCAAGAGCTGGAAGAAACGGGTTTCTACTCTATTCAGCACGTTGAAGCCGACAAATACATAGCGGTCGTAGCGCAGTCGGTCGGTGTCGAGTTGCTCCATGACATTGCGGTACATCATGCCTTCGTAGGCGATGCCCAGTTCTGTAAGATTGCGGCGGTAGTGGCGGTAGATGTCGCCCAGTTTATCCCAGAGGGAGATGAATTTGGCTTTCAGCTCCGTGCGCTTTTCTATGGAAAAGTTCTGGAAGAACTGGCGGATGGCTTCTTCTTGTTCTTGGTCGAGGAAGTCGTAATTGTCCATAATGTTCTTCAGTTCTTGCAGGTTGCTGAAGAGTTTGTCGGCATCTACAAGGTTTTTGTCTACGTCATCGAAATCGCTGATGAGCAGTTCTCCCCAGAAGTAGAAGTCATCCAGAGTTTCTTCGCTGCGGGTCTCTTCGCGGAACACCTTATACAGTTCGCATACCAGGCGGATAGGGTCGCCGGACTTCAATGGAGAGAGTTGCCGGAACAGTTCGCTGATGCTGACGTAGGCAGGCGACCACAAAGGGCGGTCCGTTTCAGTTGCCAGATATTCGTTGAAGAACAGACTGGCACGTTTGTTGGGGAAAACGATGGCGGTGCGCGAGAGGTCGTTTCCTATTTTGGCGTAAAGGTCGCGGGCGACCAGTTGGAGGAATGTTTCCATGATTTAGTTGATAATTGATAATTAATAGTGGATGGGGAGTGAGTTATACCGGTTCTATGTTGTTCTCCTCTACATACCACAAGTAACCCCGTATATTTTCTGCGACATACCCCATGCGGACCAG
Organism: Bacteroides sp. RTP31139st1_H2_RTP31139_211217; assembly: GCF_040227615.1. NCBI lineage: Bacteria > Pseudomonadati > Bacteroidota > Bacteroidia > Bacteroidales > Bacteroidaceae > Bacteroides > Bacteroides sp. RTP31139st1_H2_RTP31139_211217. The sequence goes on from NZ_JBCNZM010000027.1 coordinate 2,090, forward strand.
CAGTTGCATGTATCCCTGCACCTGCTTGTTGTACTTCTTGTTTGGCTTTCCGAACTTGAAGTCCACCACTACGATTTCTTCGCCACGCATCATCACGCGGTCCGGGCGGCGTGTCCGCAGTTCACCGTTTTCCTGCCAGATGATGTCGCATTCATTGAATAGCTGCCACGTTCCTGAATACCAGTCCTTGACTTGAGGCAGGGAGAAAGCGCGTTGGGTGAGATTGCGTATTTCTTCTTCCGTCTCACTCCGTCCAATCACACCTTCAAAGACGAGCTGGCTGATGGCATTGTCAATGTCTTTTTCCGTTTCGATGGCAGAGAATAGGGTATGCAGCAAACGTCCCCGGTTGATGAAGCGCTGGCTGGACTCTGCTTCGTCCACTCCTGCTATGAAGTCTGCCGAACGGTTGGATTGCCGGAACTCGATGTCGTGGAGCATGCTCTCCATGTGGACGGGCAGTTTGACCGGCTTTTGCGAAAGTCTGTTGACTGGTTGCTGTTCGTAAACCTCAGGTTTACGTTCGCAGTATAGAGGTTTCTGTTCGTAGTATAGAGGTTTAGCTTCGTCGTTAGCAGGGTTGTCTGCGTCATGCTGTGAGACGGGGACGGGGGAAGGGCAAATCCTGCCGTTCTCGTATATGGCAGCCTCTTCGTCCCAACTGCCTGCTCCGTCTTTGGCTATGCGGGGCAGGGTGTTGGCAAGGAGTTCGGACATGGTTCCCTTCTGTTCCTTCCGGCTCCAGAGGATGAGGTTCTTGCCGGCACGGGTAAAGGCCACGTACAGCAGATTCAGATTGTCCACCCACAGCTGAAGACGTTCGTGCAGATAGTCCTGCCGGTATATGGATTCCGCCATGGTGGTGGAATAGTTCACCGGCACTAAGCTGATGGCATTATAAGGCTCTTCCGGTGGGACGCACCACACCAGCTGGTTGTTGGTTTCGTTCTCCAGCTTCCAGTCGCAGAAGGGAATCAGTACGGTATGGAATTCCAGTCCTTTGGACTTGTGGATGGAGAAGATGCGTATGCCGTCCATCTCACCGCTGGGGATGGTTTTGCTGCAAAGGGTTTCGTCCCAGTAGCGGATGAAGCTGTCCAGTTCGGAAGAATTGCTTTGCAGATACTCCGTCACAGCATCGAAGAAGGAGAAGAGGTAGGCATCCTGCTTTTCAATGCGGCTCATGCCGAAGATGCTGAACAGTTCTTCCAGTAACTCATACAAAGGCATCAGGCGCAGCGTTTCCCGTCGGGAGGTAAAGGCTTCGGGAAGGGGAGTGGCTGTTGTGAATTTCGGTTGCTCGTCATTTGTCATTTGTAATTTGTAGTTCTCCATCAGTGCAGCCTCCGCAATCCTGTTCTCCGGATTCGATAGGCAGCGCAGGGCATCCATCAGCATGCAGATGGCAAGGGAGGCATCCAGACGGAAAGCTTCGTCGGACACGACAGAGAGATGCAGTTCTTTGTCGAAATAGTCGGCTATCGGTGGGATATTCTTGTTCTTGCGGACAAGGATGGTGATGTCATTCAGTGTTACGCCCTCTTCCAGTAGCCGCTGTACTTCTTCTCCTAAGGCGAGAAGGGTCTGCTCTGTATAGTTGTGTTCATCGTCCGGTTCAAGGAAGGCAGCTTTTACGTAGCCGTACTCCGTGTTCTTGGGCGATTCCTGCACTACGTCGGCATAAGCGCGTTTTAGGGGTAGGCAGTCCTCTTTCAGTTCGTTCAGGTGTAGCGCATTGAGGTAGTCTATGGCAGCGGTAAATACTTGGTTGTTGAAACGGATAATGTTAGTTTCGCTACGTCGGTTTGTTTTTAGGGTTTCCACACGGACGGGGAAGTTGTTTAATGGAGAACTTGATTCTCTATTCTCCATTTTCAATTCTTCATTGCCTAAACTATTCAGTATTCCCCAGTCCCCGTTCCGCCAGCGGTAGATGGACTGCTTCACATCTCCCACAATCAGACTGTCGGCTCCTTGCGAAAGTCCTTCGAGCAGCAGCAGGCGGAAGTTGTCCCATTGCATGCGGCTGGTGTCCTGGAACTCGTCAATCATGACGTTGCGTATGTTGGCGCCGATTTTCTCGAAGACGAACGAAGAGTCACCCTCGCGCACCAGTTTGTGCAGTAGGGCGTTGGTATCCGAGAGCAGAAAGCGGTTGTGCTCCCGGTTTAGCGTGCGTACCTCTTCGTCGATATGATTGAGAAGTTGCAGTTTGTTGAGGTGCTGGAGCGAGAGGCGGCAACTGTTCAAGGTACGGTTGCGTTGCGGACGCATTCTTTCGGCTTCCTGCAGTAGAGGCATCAGGCTGGTTTCTGCCAGACAGATGATG
>NZ_JBCNZM010000027.1:4450-36171 GCF_040227615.1 Bacteroides sp. RTP31139st1_H2_RTP31139_211217
TCGTCCTTCCGTGAGGATGTTTTCGTTGCCCAGTTTTTTGCATCTGCCAAGCTGTTTTGCAGGGTGGCGTTCAGCACATCCTTGTCAGACAGTCTGCCGTCGCGCAGTTTGCGGAAGTAACTGCCGATGCCTCGGGCACCTCCTTTCAAGTCTTCGGGAGTGAGGGCATGCCCTTCCAGTTCGCCTTCAAACTGGTCGTAGAAACTTTTCATCTGTTCCAGAGCCTCGGTTTCCATATCGCGCAGCACATCCCGGTAGAGTTTCAACGTGTTCGGAGTACGAAGGCATTGCCGTAGTTTTTCGCCGCGTTCTATGTAGCTTTCATCGAAGATGTTTCGTCCGAAACTTTTCACCTCATTCGATACGTTCCAGCGTTTGTCGTCGCGGATGCGCTCGTCGATGTAGTCCAGGAGCCATGCCAGCACGGGAGAAGTGGGGGTAAGCTTCTCGATGAGGCTGTCTACGGCATCACTCAGCACTTCACTGTTGTTCAGCTCTATGTTCAGGTTAGGACTCAGTTCCAGTTCGCGGGCAAGGTTGCGCATCACAGATTGAAAAAAGGAGTCGATGGTTTCCACGCGGAAACGGCTGTAGTCATGCAGCATGTATTGCAGTGCCATGCCGGCCCGTTGACGAATCTCCCCGTCCGTCAATCTGTCCCCGCCTTCTTCTTTAATTTTTAATTTATAATTTTTAATTCTCTCCAAGTATGCTTCGGAAGAAGGTGCTCCCTTCCAGATACCGTAAAGCTGTGTCAGTATGCGCTCCTTCATCTCTGCCGTAGCCTTGTTGGTGAAGGTTACGGCAAGTATCTGCCGGTAGGCGCGTGGATTGATTATCAAATGCTTGATGTATTCCACAGCCAGCGTAAAGGTCTTGCCTGAGCCGGCAGAGGCTTTGTATACTAATAATTCCATGTAAATTGCTGCATTGAGTATGTATCTGCAAACGTACACAAAAATAATGAGAAAAATAAATGCTTCCCTGCTTTCTCTTATAGAAAGAAGTGGGAAGCATCCATTATTGAGGGGCTATGTGTAGGGGCTGTGCTACATTACCGGCGTCTGGAAAAGAAATACAAATCCTTTGCTGTCTTTCAAATCCTTTATGGCATCTCCGGCATAGATTTCTCCGTTTGTCAGTGAGAGTTTCTTGATTCCTGCATTCGGGCTAAAATCGATTTTCTTCAGGTCGAGCCAGAACAAGTTAGGGGTCAGTGTGGACTCAAAATAATATACTTTGTTCTTCTGGTCGGATACAGAACGCCAACGGGTGGAGGAGATATGGGGCTTGTCCGGTGTGGTGATACCGAACGGTACAGAAACATTGCGCATTACGCTCAATACACTGGGTACAGCAATCTTTGCATCCGCTGTTTGCGGAATGGCATTGATGTAGAACGATGCGCGTACAAAGCGGTCACTGGAGCGGTTGGTTCCCGGCAACATATTCAGTCCGCCTACCTCTTTCCAATAGTCGTTGATAGCCAGCTGGAGTTCATATTTGGGAGAGTTGGTCATTACTTGATACTGCTTGCCTTCATGTATCTCAAGGTTTCCGTCTATGTATTCCAGGACAGCCGTGTTTCCAGTTTCATCTGTGATGGCCAGATGCAGGGTGGAAGCGGCTCCGTTGGGCAGGTTTGGTGCATCAATGCGGAAGGATTCTTTTTTCAGTTCATCCACAGCTTCGCGTACGGTTGCAAAATTGTCGAGTACGTATTGCGTCCAGATACTGATGCCCATAATCGGGCGGTTGTCTCCCGGGCGGTGGTAAACGGACTCCGGAAGGAAGAGCAGGCTGGCAACCAGACCTTTCTCGTTCATACCGTCGCAGGTACCTATGTCATAACCGGCGGCAATGACGCTACCGTACTTGGAAGTCCAGTTCACTGCATTCCCTTTGTTGTAGCCTGCCCTTTGCATGCCTCGTGGGAATACATAGATGTTACTCATAAGGTCTTCTTTCCAGTCCATCGTACGTCCTGTAATGACTGTATTGTCAGGACCGATGTAGGTGGCTCGGGTACACGCTTCTGTTTGTTGCACACTCATGGAGGCTATGGCAGCCAGTGCAACAGCTATTGTCTTTATTGGTTTATTCATCTCGCTTTTGTCTTTATGAATTAATACTCTGTTTCATAGAATAACAAAAGGAGGGGAGTATAGTTTGAGAAAAAGAGGTGAAATCCCTTACTCGTCTTTTTCTTTCAGCAATTCCTCCATCTTCAGCACCTCGTCCCGATACTGTGCGGCTTCGATAAAATCGAGTTTCTTGGCAGCCTCCTGCATAAGCTTCTTGGTACGTTCGATACTCTTTTCCAGTTGCTTGCGGCTCATGTACTGTACTATAGGGTCGGCAGCCATCGTAGATGTACTTTCTTGTTCCACATAGGGGCGGGGAGTGCTGGAAGTGAACTTCTCGCTGCTGAGGACGGCTTCGCCGGAAGCCTCGTTGGTGGCAAACACATTGAGGTTCTTGGCTTTCTTGATTTGCTGTGGTGTGATGCCGTGCTCTTCGTTGTACTTCAACTGCTTCTCGCGACGGCGGTTGGTCTCGTCGATGGTCAGTTGCATGCTGTCCGTTATTTTGTCGGCATACATGATGACCATACCGTTCACGTTACGGGCGGCACGTCCGGCAGTCTGTGTCAGTGAGCGGTGGGAACGAAGGAAACCTTCCTTGTCTGCATCGAGAATGGCAACGAGAGAGACTTCAGGCAGGTCGAGTCCTTCACGCAGCAGGTTGACACCGACAAGTACATCGTAAATGCCCTCGCGCAAGTCACCCATAATCTTCACACGTTCCAAAGTGTCTACGTCGCTGTGGATATAATTACACTTCACGTTGTTGTTCAGCAGATATTCCGTCAGTTCTTCAGCCATTCGTTTGGTGAGGGTGGTGACGAGGGTACGCTCGTTCTTCTCGATGCGTACTTGGATTTCTTCCATCAGGTCGTCTATTTGGTTGTGGCTGGGACGCACCTCAATAATGGGGTCTAACAGTCCCGTCGGGCGGATGACTTGTTCTACTACGATGCCTTCGGATTTCATCAGCTCATAGTCTGCCGGTGTGGCGCTGACGTAAATCACTTGTTTGGCCATCTCTTCGAATTCATCGAATTTCAGCGGGCGGTTGTCCATGGCAGCCGGTAGGCGGAATCCGTACTCCACCAGGTTTATCTTGCGGGCGCGGTCACCTCCGTACATGGCACGTATCTGCGGGACGCTGACGTGGCTTTCGTCAATGACTATCAGGAAATCTTCGGGGAAGAAGTCCAGCAGGCAGTAGGGGCGGGTACCGGCAGCACGCCCGTCAAAGTAGCGAGAATAATTCTCAATGCCGGAGCAATGTCCCAATTCGCGTATCATTTCCATATCATAGGTCACCCGTTCCTGCAAGCGTTTGGCCTCGAATGGGCGGCCTTCGTTTTCAAACCATTGCACCTGCTTGTGAAGGTCATCCTCTATTTCGTGTATGGCACGCAACGTGGCTTCCTTGGTGGTCATGAAGAGGTTGGCGGGATAAATCTTGTAGGCATCGAACTTGGCGACGGTAACGCCGCTCATAGGGTCCACTTCCTCAATACTGTCTACCTCGTCTCCCCAAAAGGTGACGCGCAGCAAGTTGTCGGCGTAAGCCAGATAAATGTCCACCGTATCGCCTTTCACGCGGAAATTGCCGCGGTTCAGGTCAATGTCGTTGCGTACATAAAGACTGTCCACCAAGCGTCGCAGGAAGACATTGCGACTGAAATTCTTGCCTTGCTGTACTTCGATGACGTTGTTGTAGAAGTCTGCCGGATTCCCCATGCCGTATATGCACGAAACGGAGGATACCACCACTACATCTTTCCTGCCCGAAAGCAGGGCAGAGGTGGCGGCAAGGCGCAACTTGTCTATCTCGTCGTTGATGGCGAGGTCTTTTTCTATATAGGTGTCCGATGATGGCAGGTAGGCTTCGGGCTGATAGTAGTCGTAGTAGGACACATAGTATTCTACGGCATTGTTCGGGAAGAATCCCTTGAACTCGCTGTACAACTGGGCAGCCAGCGTCTTGTTGTGGCTCAATATCAGCGTTGGCTTGTTGATGTTGGCAATGACGTTGGCTATGGTGAATGTCTTTCCGGACCCGGTGACACCGAGTAATGTTTGTGCAGGAAGTCCCTCATGCACGCCCTCGGTCAGCTGTGCGATGGCTTCCGGCTGGTCACCGGTAGGTTGGTAGGCGGATGTCAGTTCGAATTTGTTCATTTTCTCTTCTTAGAAGCGGCAATATTCGGTAAAATCTTTGAGATAAACAAAATTTTTTTGTTTACTTTGCAGCTATATTGATAACAACCATTAATAATTGTAATACAACGAAGAACATGATTTGGAATGAAAGCATCGAATGCATGGATCGCGAAAGCCTTCGTAAAATCCAGAGCATTCGTCTCAAAAAGACTGTGGAGCGTGTGTATCATGACACTCCTTTTTATCGTAAGAAAATGCAGGAACTGGGAGTTACTCCCGATGACATAAACAGTATAGATGATATTGTAAAACTGCCTTTTACTACCAAGTACGACTTGCGGGACAATTATCCCTTCGGCCTCTGTGCCGTACCTATGAGCCAGATTGTGCGTATTCATGCCTCTTCCGGCACAACCGGAAAACCCACTGTGGTAGGCTATACCCGAAAAGACCTTTCAGCATGGTCCGAATGCCTTTCACGGGCCTTTACCGCCTATGGTGCCGGTAGCTCGGATATTTTCCAGGTGTCCTACGGTTACGGACTTTTTACCGGCGGACTGGGTGCGCATGCCGGTGCCGAGAATATCGGCGCTTCCGTCATCCCGATGTCCAGCGGCAATACGGAGAAGCAGATTACACTGATGCATGATTTCGGTTCTACCGTACTTTGCTGCACGCCCTCATACGCCCTCTATCTGGCAGATGCCATCAAAGACTCCGGTCTTCCCCGTGAAGAGTTTAAGTTGAAAGTGGGAGCCTTCGGCGCCGAGCCGTGGACCGAAAGTATGCGTCGGGATATTGAAACCAAGCTGGGTATCAAGGCATTTGATATTTATGGGCTTAGTGAGATTGCCGGCCCCGGTGTAGGTTACGAATGCGAGTGCCAGCACGGTACCCACCTCAATGAAGACCATTACTTCCCCGAGATTGTAGACCCGAAGACCCTCGAACCGGTTGCCCCTGGAGAAACCGGCGAATTGGTGTTCACTCACCTTACCAAAGAGGGGATGCCGCTGTTGCGCTACCGTACCAAGGACCTCACCGCCCTGCACTACGATAAGTGCTCCTGCGGACGTACACTGGTTCGTATGGACCGCATCTTGGGACGTAGTGATGACATGCTGATTATCCGTGGTGTCAACGTGTTCCCCACGCAGATAGAGTCCGTTATCCTCGAAATGCCGGAGTTCGAACCTCACTACCTCTTGCTGGTAGACCGCAAGAACAATACCGACACCATGGAGTTGCAGGTTGAAGTTCGTCCCGAATACTATTCCGACGAAATCAACAAGATGCTGGCTCTGAAGAAGAAGCTTGTGGCCCGCCTGCAGAGCGTACTCGGTCTCGGCGTAGATGTCCGTTTGGTAGAACCACGCAGTATTGAGCGCAGCGTAGGTAAAGCCAAGCGCGTTATCGACAACCGCAAATTGTAAATCGCCAAATTGTACATTGTACATGGTAAATCGTAAATTGTCAAATCGTAAATAAACCTATGGTAGCAAAACAACTTTCCATTTTTCTGGAGAACAAGTCCGGTCGCCTCACAGAGGTGACTGAAGTTCTTGCAAAAGAAGGTGTCAACCTTTCTGCTCTATGTATTGCAGAGAATGCCGATTTCGGTATCCTTCGTGGCATTGTTTCCGAACCGGATAAAGCATATAAGGCTTTGAAAGATAATCACTTCGCAGTGAACGTAACGGATGTAGTAGGCATCAGTTGTCCCAATATCCCCGGTTCATTGGCGAAAGTACTCCGTTTCCTCTCCGATGAAGGCGTGTTCATCGAGTACATGTATTCCTTTGCCAATGGTGAAACGGCCAATGTCATCATTCGTCCCAACGACATGGATAACTGTATCCGTGTATTGACAGAAAAAAAGGTCGATTTGCTGGCGGCAAGCGAACTCTATAAACTGTGAAAACGAAGGATTAGGGATTAGTGATTAGTGACTGTGCTATCAACCTGCATAGTCCTCATCCCTAATCTTTCACCATTCATCCCTAATTCCTGCCCGTTCGTCTGGTTTTTGAAAAATTAAGGCTCGTATCGTTGCTTTATTCGATGCGAACCCCTATCTTTGCGCATTATTTGAACAAAAGTAATGAAGAAGAACATCCTAATAACTCTGCTTGCAGCATTGCTGCTCTCCTCGTGTGGAGAATACAACAAATTGCTGAAAAGCACAGATTACGAATACAAGTACGAAGCGGCAAAAAATTACTTCGCAAAAGGCCAGTACAACCGTGCTGCCACTTTGCTCAACGAATTGATTGCCATTCTCAAAGGTACTGATAAGGCAGAGGAATCCCTCTATATGTTGGGCATGAGTTACTATAACCAGAAGGATTATCAGACTGCTGCGCAGACTTTCATTCAATACTACAACGTTTATCCCCGCGGCACATTCACCGAACTGGCACGTTTCCATGCCGGTAAAGCCTTGTATCTGGATACTCCGGAGCCGCGTTTGGACCAATCCGGTACGTATAGCGCCATCCAGCAGTTGCAGATGTTTATGGAATACTTCCCGCAAAGTTCCAAGAAAGAAGAAGCGCAGAACATGATATTTGCCTTGCAGGACAAGCTGGTAATGAAAGAGTATCTGTCTGCAAAGCTTTACTATAACATGGGTAATTATCTGGGCAACAACTATCAGGCTTGCGTCATCACCGCCCAGAATGCCTTGAAGGATTATCCTTATACCAACCTGCGTGAAGACTTGTCCATTCTTATCTTGCGTGCCAAGTATGAATTGGCAGTGTATAGTGTGGAAGATAGAAGAGCCGAACGTTACCGTGAAGCGGTGGATGAATGTTATGCCTTTAAAAACGAATTCCCTGAAAGCAAGTATACGAAGGAAGCCGACCGAATCTTCAAGGAGTCACAGAAAATGCTGGGCGAGGGAGGTGAAGAACAAGAGTAATTAATAATTTGTAATTAATACTATAGATAAATTTATGGATTACAGAAAGACAAATGCTCCTACAACTACGGTGACCCGTGATATGATGGAGTTGTGTGAGGATACTGGTAATGTATACGAAAGCGTAGCGATTATCGGAAAGCGTGCCAACCAGATTAGTGTGGAAATCAAGAATGACCTTTCCAAAAAGCTTGCTGAGTTTGCCTCTTACAATGATAATTTGGAAGAAGTGTTCGAAAACCGGGAACAGATTGAGATTTCCCGCTATTACGAAAAACTGCCGAAGCCGACATTGATTGCAACGCAAGAATATGTGGAGGGTAAGATTTACTATCGTAACCCGGCTAAGGAAAAAGAAAAATTACAGTAATGATACAACGTATTCAATCTGTTTATTTGTTGTTGGTAACTATCCTGTTGGTTGTGGCAATTTGCATGCCTGTAGGACAGTTCATCGGAGCGGACGGAGTGACAGCGCATGTTTTCAAACCTCTGGGAGTGGCTTTGGCCGACGGAGGATTTCAGTCTACTTGGGGCTTGTTCGGGATATTGTTGCTCAGTGCACTTGTTGCCTTCTGTACGATATTCCTTTTCCGTAACCGTATGTTGCAAATACGCATGACGATTTTCAGCAGCATTCTGCTGATAGGCTACTACATAGCCTTCTGTGTATTTATGTTTATTTTGAAGGGTGATTTGGATGCAATGACTTTCCAGTTGGGATGGGCGCTTTGCCTTCCGGTGGTAGCCATCATCCTCAACTATCTGGCCTTCCGTGCCATCTACAAAGATGAGGTGATGGTGAAGGCGGCAGACCGTTTAAGAAGATAAGAAGGTTTATCTACTTGATAATAACAAAAAGCAGACCACGTATTTCATTCGGAATACGTGGTCTGCTTTTTTATCGTTTCCGCTTGAGGTTACAGTCGTTCCATTATACTGTTCCCATTAGAGGAAATTGTCGTCCCTACGTGTGGAAACGGGTGTTTCCTATAAGCATTACTTCTTCAAGTCGAAGAGATAAGTTATCTTGGCCGTAATGACTCCGTGTGCGGAGCGTGAGAAAAAGTCCTTCTTGGTGCTGCCATAGAAATCGGACAAAGCATAGTAGTATCTTCCTTCTACGATGAAATTGCCTGCCTTGGTGCGCAGCTCTATGCCTGCTCCGCCTGCAATGCCGTAGTCGAATTTGTTGTCTATGGCCTTGCCGTGCTGTTCCACGGTGATGTTGGTGTAGGATTCTGCTACAGTGCCGTCCCAGTCGCCGTCTATCTTTTCGCTGTCGCCAAGCAGGAAACCTATCTGCGGACCGGCATGGATGAAGAATTGCAGACCGCGGTCCTTGCCGAATGCCAGATGTGCCAGGAACGGTATTTCCACATAGTTCATGGTGCGGGTGTAGCTCAGTGTGGGATAGTCCTCGTAATACTCGTCCCAACCGTGCTGTGAGAAGTTCAGCTCGATTTGTGCACCGCAAATCATACTGAAATATTTCTCGGAAATGTATCGGGCTGTCACACCACCGTTGATGCCCATCAGATTCTTCTGCTTGACAGAGGGAGAGAAGCTTACGCTATTCAGATTGATGCCTCCATTGACGCCCACAGCGAAGTTGTGGCGTTGCTCGCCCACCTGCGCATGCAGGGGCAATATACATGCACACACCAGCAGGGCGAATATGATGATTGTTCTCAGGTTCATGCTATAAGTTATAAGTTACGAGTTACAAGCTACGAATTAATAGTTATATAGTGGATTATCAGATGATTAATCCCTAATCAAAGTCCAACTTCACCAGCTCAAAGTTCTTGGTGAAGTGCACGAAGAACACCTTCTTGTTGATGAAGCCTCCCCAGTTGTTTACCCGTTGGAACTTGAAGCCGGTCTGGATGGGCACCAGGTCCAGTCCCTGCATGTTCTTCTCGAAGGAAGAGCCATAGCGCGCAAGTCCTTTCAGGAAGAAATAGCCGGTATCGAAGCCCAACATTCCGAATTTGGGATAGCGCTCGTCCATCTCCTTGCCATACCATCTGCGGTAGTTTTTGGTAAAGTTGATGGCGGCAGGCAGCAAATTGTTGGTATAAAAAGAGGAATAGAAATAGGTGTCCAGTTCAAAGAAGGCTTCCAAGTGGTCTTTGGTGTAGGTCTGCCATTCCGGATAGCCGAACAGATGGATACGGCTTTCGGGTTGTTCGCGCACCAATAAGGTCAATTGGGGAAGTATCTTAATCAATGTCAGGTTACTGCCGGATGTGGGGATAAAGATATTCTCACGGTCCGTGCGTAATACTGTTTTCAGGGATTCTACGGTGACATCCTCTTTCAGGCTCTTCATCGGGATGGAACGGTTGCGCAGTTCGTCTTTCAGTCCCTTGATGAATTCTGCCTTGTCCTTGGTGCCCTGGCTGGCTTCAATGAAGATGACGTTGGCATTGGGGAACTGGCGCACAAAGTGGTCGTACACCTCGGAGTACAGATAGGATTGGGGGGTATTTATCTGATAGACCGCCGGATTCTGGAATACCGTGTTGTCTTTCGATGTGAATGGTATCACCAGGCGTGTGTCTTGTTTCTTGGCAAACTCGGCCAGCGGTTTGATGTGCTGTTGGTACAGAGGCCCGAAGATGATGTCCATGTCCTTCATCTCGCTTTTGCCCAGGATGGAGTTCAGCGAGGCACTTTCGGGACCTGAATTGTAAGTGTACAAGTCAATGGAAGTGCCAGTACGTTTCAAGCTGTCTACGGCCATCAGTAGGCCTTCGTAGTATTCCACCATACGGGAAGACTCGCTCTTTGATACCCCGTCCAGGAAGGGAAGGATGACGGCAGCCTTGATGGTGCTGAAGCGTTCTGTCTTTTTCCGGTTTTCACGGAACAGCTCGCTGTCGGTAGGTATTGCCTGCGACTGGATATTTTGCTCCGTCTGTGCTTTGGGATAGGGAATGCAGAGGAAGGTTCCCTTCTTTATTTTGTTTTCGCCTTTTAATTCCGGGTTGGCGGCTATCAGTTCGGCTTCGCTGATGCCGTATTCACGGCTGATGCTGAATACGGTTTCTTTCCGCTTCACTTTATGCATGTCACGGCATCGTGACTCTACGGGGCCGAGAATATTGTTGTTGGCAACTACAGTGCTGCTTTGTGTCTCAGCCGGGACCATGGTTTGGGTCTCGGTTGTGGAAGGGATACGGATTACTTGTCCGATACGGAAATTCTCGGCGCTCAGTCCCGGGTTGGCGTCACAGATGGCTTTGGCAGATACATTGTATTTCACGGTCAGCCGGTAGAGGGTCTCACCGGTTTCGATGGTATGGTATGTTTCTTTTTGTATGTTGGCAGCGCTGCGTGGAATACGCAATGTGCGTCCGATGAATATTTTCTCGTCACTGCCGGGGTTCAGTTTGATGATGTCCGACTGGCTGACGCCGTACATGCTGGCGATGGAGTAGAGACTTTGTCCTTTTTCGATAGTATGCAGAAAATAAGATTGATTCTCTTGTGCTATTGCACCGATACTGCATGCACTGGCAAGCAGCAGGGAGCAGATAATGCGGTTAATCGTTTTCATTCAGTAATCGTTGGTTTATGTTTACAATTTCCCAAAGTAGCTGCAAAGGTACGAATATTGTGGCATTCAAACCAAAGGATTGCGTTAAGAAATAATATTGTGCATTTCAAAACTGAAAAATAGCGCTTTTCGGCTGATATTCGGGGGGAAACAGTTATTTTTGCAGTTAAAACGATAGGATAAATCAACATGCAAGAAGAAACAGAATATATCAATGTATATGGTGCGCGCGTGCACAACCTCAAGAATATCGATGCCGAGATTCCCCGTAACAGCCTGACTGTGATTACAGGCCTGAGCGGAAGCGGCAAGTCCTCTTTGGCATTCGATACTATTTTTGCCGAAGGGCAGCGCCGCTATATCGAGACCTTTTCAGCCTATGCCCGTAATTTCCTGGGAAATCTGGAACGTCCGGACGTGGATAAGATAACGGGACTGAGCCCGGTTATCTCCATCGAGCAGAAAACCACGAATAAGAATCCACGTTCCACGGTGGGTACAACGACAGAGGTTTATGATTACCTTCGTTTGTTGTATGCCCGTGCAGGAGAAGCTTATTCTTATCTCTCCGGCGAGAAGATGGTGAAGTATACCGAGGAACAGATACTCGACCTTATCCTGAAGGATTACAAAGGAAAACGCATTTATATCCTTGCTCCGCTGGTGCGCAGCCGTAAGGGGCATTACAAGGAGCTCTTCGAGCAGGTGCGCAAGAAAGGCTATCTCTACGTACGTGTGGACGGTGAGGTACGCGAAGTCTTGCCCGGCATGAAGCTGGACCGCTATAAGAACCACGATGTGGAGGTGGTGATAGACAAGCTGGTGGTGACGGACAAGGATGACACACGCCTGAAGAACAGCGTGGCCACTGCCATGCGTCAAGGTGACGGATTGCTGATGATACTCGATGCGCAGACGGATAGCGTGCGCCATTACAGCAAACGGCTGATGTGTCCCGTGACGGGGTTGTCCTATCGGGAACCGGCGCCGCACAACTTTTCCTTCAATTCGCCGCAAGGGGCATGTCCTAAGTGCAAAGGGTTGGGGGTGGTCAGCCAGATTGATATTGACAAGGTGATTCCCGACCGTGAGCTCTCCATTGCCGGAGGTGCCATCGCACCGTTGGGGAAAGCCAAGAACAGCATGATTTTCTGGCAGATTACCGCCTTGCTGGAGAAATATGAAGCGACGCTGAAAACACCGGTCAAAGACTTGCCGGAGGATGCCATCGACGAGATTCTCTACGGTTCGGACGAGCGTATCAAGATAAAGAGTTCACTGATAGGCACCTCTTCCGATTATTTTGTGACGTTTGAGGGGGTTGTAAAGTATATCCAGATGCTGCAGGAGAAGGATGCTTCTGCCACGGCACAGAAGTGGGCGGACCAGTTTGCCAAGACTGCCGTTTGCCCGGAATGTCATGGCGCCAAGTTGAATAAGGAAGCGCTTTCATTCCGCATTCACGACAAGAACATCTACGAATTGTCTACGATGGACATCAATGAGCTGTATGACTGGCTGGTAAACGTAGACCCGTATCTCAGTAGCAAGCAACAGCAGATTGCCGGTGAAATCCTGAAGGAAATCCGTACACGGCTCAAATTTCTGCTCGATGTAGGTTTGGATTATCTTTCGCTGAACCGTAGTTCCGTCAGCCTTTCCGGTGGTGAAAGCCAGCGTATCCGCCTGGCTACGCAGATAGGTTCACAGCTGGTGAATGTGCTGTATATATTGGATGAGCCGAGTATCGGCCTGCACCAACGCGACAACCAGCGCTTGATACACTCTTTGAAGGAACTGCGTGACATTGGCAACTCCGTCATTGTGGTGGAGCATGACAAGGATATGATGCTCGCCGCCGATTATGTCATTGATATGGGGCCGAAAGCCGGTAGGCTGGGAGGGGATGTTGTCTTTGCCGGTACTCCCCGTGAAATGCTCCGGACGCATACGCTGACTTCCCAATACTTGAATGGTGAGTGTGCCATTGAGGTGCCTGCCAAGCGTCGCGAGGGCAATGGACACAGTCTGTGGCTGCGTGGCGCCAAGGGTAATAATCTGAAGAATGTGGATGTAGAGTTCCCGCTGGGCAAGCTGATTTGCGTTACCGGTGTTTCCGGCAGTGGCAAGTCCACGCTTATCAACGAGACGTTGCAGCCTATTCTTTCGCAGAAGTTCTATCGTTCACTGCAGGATCCTTTGGACTATGACAGTATTGAAGGGCTGGAATATATAGACAAGGTGGTGAATGTGGACCAGTCTCCTTTGGGACGAACGCCGCGTTCCAATCCTGCCACTTATACCGGTGTGTTTTCCGATATCCGCAATCTGTTTGTCGGCTTGCCCGAAGCGAAGATACGTGGATATAAGGCGGGACGCTTCTCCTTCAACGTCAGTGGCGGACGCTGCGAGGCTTGCCAGGGCAACGGCTACAAATGCATTGAGATGAATTTCCTGCCGGATGTGTATGTGCCTTGCGAGGTGTGCCACGGCAAACGCTATAACCGCGAGACGCTGGAAGTGCGCTTTAAAGGCAAGTCCATTGCCGATGTGCTGGATATGACCATCAACCGTGCGGTGGAGTTCTTCGAGAATGTGCCCCAGATATTGAATAAGATTAAGGTTATCCAGGAAGTGGGATTGGGCTATATCAAGCTGGGACAGTCCTCCACCACGCTCTCCGGAGGTGAGAGCCAGCGCGTAAAGTTGGCTACGGAACTCTCCAAGCGTGATACGGGCAAGACACTCTATATCCTCGACGAACCTACCACCGGACTTCATTTTGAAGATATCCGTGTACTGATGAATGTACTGAACAAACTTGTTGACAAAGGAAACACCGTCATCGTCATAGAGCATAATCTCGATGTCATCAAGATGGCGGACTACATCATTGATATGGGTCCCGAAGGTGGCAAGGGGGGAGGGGAACTCCTCTCCTGCGGAACACCCGAAGAGGTGGCGAAGAGCGAGAAAGGCTATACTCCGAAATTCCTGCGTGAAGAGCTGGGGGATAATTACTAATTTTGTAACTTGTTATGGTGAAAATTAATAAGACGAATGCAGCGCGGTTGCTCGACAAAGCCAAGATAGCCTATGAACTCATTCCCTACGAGGTGGATGAGAACGATTTGAGCGCCGTACATGTAGCCGCCAGTTTGGGCGAGGACATCAACTGCGTGTTCAAGACACTTATTCTTCACGGCGATAAATCCGGCTACTTTGTCTGCGTCATCCCGGGTGAGCACGAAGTGGATTTGAAACTGGCGGCAAAGGCATCGGGCAACAAGAAGTGTGACCTCATTCCGGTTAAGGAACTTTTACCTCTGACTGGCTACATCCGCGGAGGCTGTTCGCCCATCGGCATGAAGAAGTCTTTCCCTACCTATATCCATGAAACGTGCCTGCGGTTTCCGTATATCTATATCAGTGCCGGACAACGTGGTTTGCAGCTTAAACTGGACCCGAAGGATTTGGTAAAAGAAGTGCGTGCAGAAGTTTGTGTTCTTTTTAATGAATAAATCTTCTATTTCTGCCGAGATATTTTAATTTTATAAGGAAATATTCAATAGAATTTATATATTTGCAGGAATTATTCAAGAAATCAATCCAATTACTAATTCTAAAAACTAATTTTTATGTTCAACAAACACCCTAAAGGTCTGATTGCCGCATCCTTTGCTAATTTGGGCGAGCGTTTCGGCTTTTATACCATGATGGCCATTCTTGTACTTTTTCTGCAAGCCAAGTTCGGACTGGATGGAAAAGAGGCAGGTTTGATCTACTCAACATTTTATTTTTCTATTTACATTCTTGCATTGATAGGTGGTATTATTGCCGACAGAACCCGTAATTACAAAGGTACCATCTTTACTGGCATTGTCTTGATGGCGGTAGGCTACTTGATGCTTGCCATCCCGTCTCCTACACCGGTTGTCAATAAAACCTTGTTTTTGGTGATTACTTGTGCGGCCTTGTTTGTCATTGCTTTCGGAAATGGTCTTTTCAAGGGAAATCTTCAAGCGCTGGTAGGGCAGATGTACGACAATCCCCAATATTCCAGCATGCGTGATTCTGGTTTCTCCTTATTCTATATGTTCATCAATGTAGGTGCCATCTTTGCTCCGTTTGCCGCAGTAGGCGTACGTAACTGGTGGCTGTCCACATTCGGCTACAATTATGATGCCGACCTGCCTGCCCTTTGCCACGGACATCTGGCAGGAACGCTGACTCCCGAAGCTGTGGACACTTATAGTGCACTGGCAACGAAAGCCACTATTTCCGGAACACCCGTAACGGATATGACGGTATTTGCCAATGAATATCTGAACGTGTTTACCACCGGTTTCCATTATGCATTCGGTGTAGCTATCTTGGCTATGGTTCTTTCTTTGGTAATTTTCGTCATCAACAGAAAGAAATTCCCCGATCCCAGCAAGAAGGTGGCTGCAAAAGCGGGCGATGCCACTGCAGTGGAGATGAGCGCACAAGAGGTAAGACAGCGCATGTATGCATTGTTTGCCGTATTCGGTGTGGTAATTTTCTTCTGGTTCTCGTTCCATCAGAATGGGTTGACACTGACGTATTTTGCCAAGGAATATACAGATTTGAATTTATTCGGCATGGCTATTTCAGCTGAGCTGTTCCAGTCTTTGAACCCGATTTTCGTTGTATCTCTGACACCGGTCATCATGGCTGTCTTTGCAGCACAGCGTGCCAAGGGTAAAGAGCCTTCCACTCCGCGGAAGATTGCCATCGGTATGGGTATTGCTGCCACCGGCTTCCTTATAATGGCTATCGGTTCTTATGTAAGCAACTTGCCGATGCACAAGGATATAATCGCTTTGGGTACCTCTCCGGTGAAGGTGACTCCGCTGTTGCTGATGGTTACCTATCTGATATTGACTGTTGCCGAATTGTACATTTCTCCGTTGGGCATTTCATTCGTGTCCAAGGTGGCTCCTCCCAAATATCAGGGTATCATGCAGGGCGGTTGGCTCGGCGCTACTGCCATTGGTAATCAGTTGCTCGTTATCGGTGCTATCCTTTACGAAAGTATTCCTATCTGGATGACGTGGACGGTATTTGTAGTAGCGTGCTGCATTTCGATGTTCACCATGCTGTTCATGCTGAAATGGCTTGAAAAGGTGGCGAAGTAATCGGAAACGAAAGATAAAACTAAAGGCTGCGCAATGTTCGTAATGAACTGCGCAGCCTTTAGTTTTTGGAGGGCTTTTAATGCCGGGACTCAGATTTCCAGTCCCATGATGTAGTCATTCATGTAATATCCGTTTCCTATCGGGAAATCCCCTTCACGGAGTTTCCGCATTCCCATATGTTCGTAAAACTGCAGTGCCTTGTTGTTACGGTTCACATTCAATTCCATCAGACAAGGGCCGGGATGCACTTTCTTGATGTACTTGATGGCTTCGCGAAAGAGGAAACTGCCGCAATGTGCACCCTGGTAATAGGGGAGTACATAAATCTTTTGCAGGTGGAATAAATCTTCTCCTTGCTGCTGTACGGACACATAGCCCGCCGCTTCACATTCTTCGTAAGCCAGGAAATAGACGTGGCCTTCCTCTTCCATTTGCTTACGGATATTGTCCAATGAATACATCCATTCCATCATGTAGTCGGTCTGCTCGGGAGTAAGGATATCCTTATACGTGACGGGAAATATTTGCTGCGCAAGTTTCTGAATCAGTGCGCAGTCTGCTGTCGTTGCTTTTCTTATGGTAAACATATCGGTTGTATTTATACTGTTTGGGGTGTAAAGTTAAGCCTTTTTTGTGAAACAATCGTTATCTTTGCAGACCGTTACCGAACTAACTAATTCTGATTTTAAAAATTATGGCATTTACGAACAACATTATGATTGTCCGCCACAGATTGCTGAAGGAACTGGTAAAGCTGTGGAATAACAACGAACTTGTGGATAAAATAGACCGGCTGCCTATCGAGCTGAGTCCGAAGAGGTCCAAGCACGCGGGACGCTGCTGTGTGCACAAAGAGCGCGCGGTGTGGAAGTACAAGTCATTGCCACTGCTGGGACTCGATATGGAGGACGAGACGGATGAGCTGACTCCCTTGTCGGAATACGCTGCCCGCGCACTGGATAGAGCAGAGAATGGCAAGCCGAAAGATAACATCATGTGTGTGATTGACGAAGCTTGTTCGGCATGTGTGCAGATTAACTACGAGATTACGAACCTCTGCCGCGGATGTACGGCACGCAGTTGCCAGGTGAATTGTCCCAAGAAGGCAGTGCATGTCAAGGAGAGCGGCCAGGCATGGATTGACCATGATGAATGTATCAGTTGCGGTATCTGCCATAAGAGTTGTCCTTATCATGCCATCGTTTACATTCCTGTACCTTGCGAGGAAGCTTGTCCCGTGAAAGCCATCAGCAAGGATGAGAAGGGGATAGAGCACATCGACGAAAGTAAGTGCATCTACTGCGGAAAGTGCTTGAACGCATGCCCATTTGGAGCTATCTTCGAGATTTCGCAAGTGTTCGACGTGTTGCACAGAATCCGTAAGGGTGAGCAGGTGGTGGCTATCGTGGCTCCGTCCATTCTGGGGCAGTTCAAGACGACTATTGAACAAGTGTATGGCGCACTGAAACAAGTGGGCTTTACGGATGTCATCGAGGTGGCGCAAGGTGCGATGGATACCGTCAGCAACGAGGCGCACGAACTGATTGAGAAGTTGGAAGAGGGACAGAAGTTTATGACGACTTCCTGCTGCCCGTCTTATATAGAACTGGTGAACAAGCATATTCCTGCCATGAAGCCCTACGTGTCGGGCACCGGTTCGCCGATGTACTATGCCGCACGCATTGCCAAGGAGAAGTATCCGGATGCAAAGGTGGTCTTTATCGGTCCGTGCGTAGCCAAGCGTAAAGAGGCGCAGCGTGACGAAGCGGTGGATTTCATTATGACTTTCGAGGAGATGGCTTCCGTGTTTGCCGGACTGGATATTCAGATGGAGCAGGCGAAGCCCTATTCCATGAGTTTCACTTCCGTGCGCGAGGCACATGGCTTTGCCCAGGCAGGCGGTGTGATGGGTGCTGTGAAGGCTTATCTGAAAGAAGAAGCGGATAAAATCAATGCCGTGCAGGTGGCTAATCTGGATAAGAAGGCTATCGGTTCGCTGCGTGCTTATGCCAAAACCGGTAAGGCTCCGGGACAGTTCATCGAAGTGATGGCATGCGAGGGCGGTTGCATCACCGGACCGTGTGCACACAATGAGATAGCTGCCGGAAAGCGTCAGTTGACACAAGAGTTGGCTAAGAGAGAGGAAACGTATTGAAATATTTGATTGACAAACTGCGGAGCAATCGCAGGCTGGATGCCGAAGAGTATAAAGCCTTGCTTCTTTGCCGGGACACAGAACTTGCAGCCTACCTGCAGGAGCTTGCCCGGGAAGAAGCGCTTGCCCGCTTTGGCAATAAAATCTTCATTCGTGGACTGATTGAGATAACCAACCGTTGCCGCAATAACTGCTACTATTGCGGCATACGGAAGGAGAACCGGAACATAACCCGTTATGAGCTGGCGCAGGAGGAGATTCTTTCGTGTTGCCATGAAGGCTATCGGTTGGGCTTCCGTACCTTTGTGCTGCAAGGGGGCGAAGCGCCGGCGGTGAAGGATGAGGGGATGGTGGAGACAGTTGCCGCCATCCGGCAATCCTTCCCGGATTGTGCCATTACCTTATCCTTGGGCGAGAAATCGCGGGAAGCCTACGAACGTTTCTTCCTGGCAGGTGCCAACCGCTATCTGTTGCGGCACGAAACCTGCAACGAAGGGCATTATCACCGGCTTCATCCTGCGGAGATGTCCCTTTCCCATCGGTTGCAATGCTTGGACTGGCTGAAAGAGATAGGCTATCAAGTGGGAACCGGAATCATGGTGGGCAGTCCTTACCAGACGGTGGACCATTTGGTAGAAGACATTCTCTTCATCGAACGGTTTCAGCCGGAGATGATAGGCATGGGACCTTTTCTTCCGCATCACGATACTCCGTTTGCCTCTTTTCCGCCGGGAGATATGGAGTTGACGTTGAAGTTGCTTTCTATCTTCCGGTTGATGCATCCCGCGGCACTGATACCTGCTACCACTGCCCTGGCCACACTTGCTCCGGACGGACGGGAACGGGGAATATTGGCTGGCGCCAATGTCGTGATGCCTAATCTTTCGCCTTCTCATCAGCGGGCGAAGTACTCCCTCTATGATAACAAAGCTTCTGCGGGTGCCGAAGCGGCAGAAGGTTTGCAAAAATTGGAGGAACAACTGAAAGGGATAGGCTACGAGGTATCAAGAGAGAGAGGAGATTATGAGAATGGAGAATTGACCGTTGATAATTGATAATTTTCAAATCTTCATTCTTTATTTAATTACCAATTATCAATTTACGAAGTGTATAACATAAAGTCAAGACAAGCGGAAGAATTCATCAATCACCAGGAGATATTGGATACATTGGAGTATGCGCAGGCAAACCGCAACAACCGTCCGCTCATCGAAAGTTTGATTGACAAGGCTGCTTTGTGCCAGGGTCTTTCCCATCGGGAAGCAGCCCTGCTGCTGGAATGTGACGAGCCGGGACTGGTGGAGCGCATCTTCCATCTGGCACGCGAAATCAAACAGAAATTCTATGGTAACCGCATCGTGATGTTTGCCCCGCTTTATCTTTCCAACTATTGCGTGAACGGTTGCGTCTATTGCCCGTATCATGCCAAGAACCGTACCATTCCCCGCAAGAAACTCTCGCAAGAGGAGATACGCCGCGAGGTTGTCGCCTTGCAGGACATGGGGCATAAACGCCTTGCCCTGGAAGCCGGAGAGGACCCGCGAAACAACCCTATCGACTATATCCTGGAGTCCATCCGCACCATTTACAGCATCCATCACAAAAACGGAGCCATCCGCCGGGTGAATGTCAACATAGCCGCCACTACGGTGGAGAACTACCGGTTGCTGAAAGAAGCAGGCATCGGCACCTATATCCTTTTTCAAGAGACTTACAGCAAAGAGCATTACGAAGCCCTGCATCCCACAGGACCCAAGAGTAACTATGCCTACCACACCGAAGCGATGGACCGCGCCATGGAGGGCGGCATCGATGACGTAGGTATCGGCGTATTGTTCGGTCTGAACACCTATCGCTATGACTTCGTAGGACTGCTGATGCATGCCGAACATCTGGAAGCTGCCTTTGGCGTGGGTCCGCATACCATCAGCGTGCCGCGTATCTGTCCGGCAGATGACATTTCGACCGAAGATTTTCCCGATGCCATCTCGGATGAGATGTTCTGCCGTATTGTGGCAGTGGCGCGTATTGCGGTGCCTTATACGGGAATGATTATTTCCACCCGTGAGTCGGAAGCCGTACGCCGTCGGGTGCTCGAACTGGGTGTTTCGCAGATAAGCGGCGGTTCACGCACCAGCGTAGGAGGTTATGCCGTGCCGGAAGCCAAAGAGGAAGACTCCTCCCAATTCGATGTGAGCGACCGGCGTACGCTGGATGAAGTGGTGAGCTGGCTGCTCGACCTGGGGCATATCCCCAGCTTCTGCACCGCCTGCTACCGTAAGGGACGTACCGGAGACCGCTTCATGTCGCTCGTCAAGCGCGGACAGATAGCAAACTGCTGTCAGCCCAATGCACTGATGACATTAAAAGAATATCTGGAGGACTATGCTTCCCCCGAAACCAAGGAGAAGGGCATACGGCTGATTTGTGAGGAGATGACACATATCCCGAACCCTAAGATACGGGCGATGGCCGAACGCAACCTCCAGGAAATATGAGAAGGGAAAAGAGACTTTAGATTTTAGCTTTCGGATTTATGAATAATACACCTCATTCCAACCGTCTGCACATTGCCGTCTTTGGGCGGCGGAACAGTGGAAAGTCCAGCCTGGTCAATGCCTTGACCGGGCAAGACACGGCATTAGTATCCGCAACGCCCGGCACTACTACCGACCCCGTGACTAAAGCCATGGAGGTATATCCTTTGGGACCGTGCCTTTTTATCGATACCCCCGGTTTTGATGATGACGAAGGCGAGTTGGGCGGTATGCGCGTGGAGCGTACCTTAAAGACGGTGGAGAAAGCGGACATCGCCCTCTTGCTCTATGAAGCTGACGGAACGCTGGAACAGCAATGGATAAAGCTGCTGGCAGCGCGCGAAATTCCCGTGATACTGATACTGAATAAAGCTGATTCGCGTCAAGACACCGCTTCCGTGGTGCTTCGGATTGAAAAGGAGTGCGGGCAGGTTCCCGTTGTGGTCAGTGCCAAAGAGGGTACCGGCATTCAAGGCATCTTCGATGCTATTCTCGAAAAGCTTCCCGAGAATTTTGGTGAGCAGACCATCACGGGAAACTTGGTAAGCGAGGGTGATGTTGTCCTACTGGTTATGCCCCAGGATATGCAAGCCCCAAAAGGCCGTCTCATTCTTCCGCAAGTGCAGACCATCCGCGAGTTGCTGGACAAGAAGTGCCTGGTGATGAGTTGCACCACCGACAAGCTGCAAGCTTCCCTGCAAGCCCTTGCCCGTCCGCCCAAGCTGATTATCACCGATTCACAAGTATTTCCCATCGTCTATCAGCAAAAGCCTGCCGAGAGTAGTCTTACTTCCTTCTCGGTTCTTTTTGCCGGTTATAAAGGAGATATCAATGCCTTCGTGGAGGGGGCTGCCGCTATCCATAGCTTGACACCCCAATCGCGTGTACTGATAGCCGAAGCCTGCACCCATGCTCCGCTGACTGAGGACATCGGTACCGTCAAAATTCCCCGCCTGCTACGAAAACGCATCGGCGGGGAGTTGCAGATAGACTTCGTCTCCGGGAATGACTTTCCCATAGACTTGTCCCGATATGATTTGATTATCCATTGCGGCGCCTGCATGTTCAACCGGAAATATGTGCTCAATCGTATAGCCCATGCCCGTGCGCAACATATTCCTATGACGAACTACGGAGTGGCAATAGCCTGCCTGAGTGGTATACTGGACAAGATAATCATTCCTTGGGATGGATATCCGCAAGGTTGAAATGAGTTATTCCAGCTCCTCCAATATCTTCTTAACATCAATTGGTTGCAGCCTTCCGTACACCTTTTCGCCAATCATCACTACGGGTGCCAGTCCGCAGGCGCCTACGCAACGCAGGCAGTCGAGGGAGAACTTGCCGTCCGGAGTCGTTTCGCCCACTTCAATGCCCAGCACGCGTTTGAACTCTTCGAGCAGTTTCTCCGAACCACGCACGTAGCAGGCGGTACCCATACACACGGAGATGGGATGCTTCCCCTTGGGCAGCATCGTAAA
The DNA here is from genome assembly GCF_040227615.1 of Bacteroides sp. RTP31139st1_H2_RTP31139_211217. Lineage (NCBI taxonomy): Bacteria > Pseudomonadati > Bacteroidota > Bacteroidia > Bacteroidales > Bacteroidaceae > Bacteroides > Bacteroides sp. RTP31139st1_H2_RTP31139_211217. The sequence continues at coordinate 26,506 of NZ_JBCNZM010000027.1, forward strand.
GAAAGTATAGAACGTCACCACGCCGTACACGCGAGATACGGGAATACCCAGTTGGGCGGCAATGATACGCTGCATCTCTTCGGGCAGGTAGCCGTGCAGGTGCTGGGCTTCGTGGAGTATATTGATAAGTTCGCCGGGCTGGTTGCCATGCTTGTCACAAATGGCACGCACTTGTTTGACAACGTCACAAGCCAATTTTATTTCTGACATAGTTCTTCTGTTTTTTAGCGGTTAATCCATAGACTTGTTGAAGTAGTGTGTATGCAGCAGATGTTCCGCGGTTTCACTGAGCGGCTTGCCCAGATACTCTTCATACAGTGTCTTGATATAGGGGTTCTCGTGCGACTTCCGCAACGGTTTGTTGGCGTCCTCGCGATACAGCGCATTGGCACGTGCATAGAGCACGTCCGAATTGCCGTGGTGCAGCGGTTGGCCGCCACCGCCGATACAGCCGCCGGGACAAGCCATGATTTCAATTACATGATACTCGTTGTGCCCGTTGCGGATGTCCTCCAGCAGATGGCGTGCATTGCCCAGACCGTGGGCGATGCCTACTTTCAGTTCAAAGCCGTCCAGGTCGATGGTGGCGCGGCGTACACCGGCGAGTCCGCGCACTTGCTCAAAGTTTACATTATCCAGCGTCCGTCCCGTATAGATTTCGTAGACGGAGCGCAAGACTGCCTCCATCACGCCGCCGGTAGTGCCGAAGATAACGCCTGCACCCGTTGAGGCTCCCATCGGCAGGTCGAACTCTTTATCGGTCAGCAGTGTGAATCCTATGTTGGCGCGTCGGATGAGGCGTGTCAGCTCGCGGGTGGATATGGAGTAGTCCACGTCGGGATTGCCGTCTGTCTTGAACTCCTCTCGGTCGCATTCGTATTTCTTTGCCAGGCAGGGCATGATGGATACCACTACCAGCTTCTCACGGGGAATGCCCATCTTCTTTGCCCAGAATGTCTTGGCTATGGAGCCGAACATCTGTTGCGGCGAGCGTGCCGTAGAGGGTATGTCGAGCATGTCGGGGAAGTGGTGCTCGAAGAAGTTGACCCATGCCGGACAGCAGGAGGTAAGGATAGGCAGGCGGACGGACTTGTCGCCTTGGAGGTAACGGGTCAGGCGGTTCAGTATCTCGGCTCCTTCTTCCATGATGGTGAGGTCGGCGGCAAAGTCCGTGTCGAACACGTAGTCGAAACCCAGTTCGCGCAGGGCATATACCATCTTGCCCGTCACCAGTGTGCCGGGGGGCAGACCGAACTCTTCGCCCAGGGCGGCTCGTACGGCAGGTGCCGTCTGCACAATGACCACTTTGTCTGGATTGGCAAGGTCCTCGAGCAGGCGGTTGGTATGGTCGCGTTCCGTCAACGCGCCTACGGGGCAGACGGCTACGCACTGCCCGCAGTAGGTGCACTCACTGTCCGTCATCATCTTGTCGAAGGCGGGGGCAATGGTGGTGTTGAATCCGCGGCGGATGGCACCCAGCGCGCCTACGGTCTGCACGTCGTTGCAGACACTCTCGCAGCGGCGGCAGAAGATACATTTGTCCATGTTGCGGACGATGGACGAAGTCACCTCCCGCTTGCGGGGTGATAGCTCGCCGCCGTTGAAGGGCATGGTGCGGATGTTGAAGCGCAGTGCCAGCGTTTGTAGCTCGCAGTTGCCGCATTTGGGGCAGGTGAGGCAGTCGTTGGGATGGTCGGACAGGATGAGTTCGGCAACCACCTTGCGGGCATTCATCACGCGCAGGGTGCTGGTACGCACCACCATCCCCTCCGTACAGCGGGTGGCGCAGGCGGGGGCGAGGTTGCGCCGTCCTTCCACTTCAACCACACAGATGCGGCACGATGCGGGGTTGTTCTTGATGCAGGTACCCTTCAGGTCGATGTGACAAAGGGTAGGGATGTCGATACCTATTTTGCGGGCGGCTTCCAGGATGGTAGCGCCTTCGGGCACGGTGATGTAGTGCCGGTCTATTTGCAGGGTAATTTGTTTCTTTTCCATGGCAATGGGGGATTAGCAGACAGATATGGCTTTGAACTTGCAGCGTGCCATGCACATGCCGCACTTGATGCACTTGTCCGGATTGATGACGTGGGGCTTGCGCACATCTCCCAGAATGGCGTCTGCCGGACAATGCTTGAAGCAGAGGTGACAGCCGATGCACAACTCCGGATTGATGGTGTAGGTGAGCAGTGACTTGCATTGCCGGGCGCGGCAGGTCTTCTCCCTGACGTGCTTCACGTATTCGTCGTAGAAGTTGTTGAGGGTGGAGAGTACCGGGTTGGGCGAAGTCTGCCCCAGTCCGCAGAGGGCGGTGTCCTTTATCACTTGCCCCAGGGTGGAGAGGGTTTGCAGGTCTTTCTCGCTGCCACGTCCTTCGGTTATCTTGTTCAGTATTTCCAGCAGGCGCTTGTTGCCGATGCGGCAAGGGGTGCATTTTCCGCACGACTCCTCTACCGTGAAGTCCAGATAGAAGCGGGCTACGGACACCATGCAGTCGTCCTCATCCATTACAATCATGCCGCCGGAACCCATCATGGAACCTTCAGCAAGCAGGTTGTCGAAGTCTATCGGGGTATCCAGATGCTTCTCCGTCAGGCAGCCGCCCGAAGGACCTCCGGTCTGCACAGCCTTGAACTTCTTGCCGCCTTTGATGCCGCCGCCTATTTCGTAGATTACTTCGCGGAGGGTGGTTCCCATCGGAACCTCTATCAATCCTACGTTATTTATTTTTCCTGCAAGGGCAAAAACTTTTGTCCCCTTGGAGAATTCAGTTCCGATAGTTGAGAACCATTCTGCACCGCGTGTCAATATAATAGGTATGTTGGCAAGCGTCTCCACATTGTTCACGTTGGTGGGTTTGCCCAGATAGCCGGACTCTGCCGGGAAGGGAGGTTTCAAGGTAGGCTCTCCGCGCTTTCCCTCCATGGAGTGGATGAGTGCCGTCTCTTCGCCACAGACAAAGGCGCCTGCGCCATAGCGTATCTCGATGTCGAAGCAGAAGCCGGTGCCGAAGATGTTGTCTCCCAGCAATCCGTATTCGCGGGCTTGTGCAATGGCAGTCTTTAGCCGTTGGATGGCAAGCGGATATTCGGCACGGATGTAGACCAAGCCTTTGGACGAACCTATGGAGTAGCCGCAAAGCGCCATCGCTTCTACAATGGAGTGCGGGTCGCCTTCCATGATGGAGCGGTCCATAAATGCGCCGGGGTCACCTTCGTCGGCATTGCACACCACGTACTTGGTGTCGGCTTGCTGCCGGCTGGCAAGTTCCCATTTCCTTCCGGTGGGGAAACCGCCGCCGCCGCGTCCACGCAGACCGGAGCGCTTTATTTCTTCTATTACCGCTTCCGGCGTACCGTTCAGCAGGCTGTCTGCCAGTGCGCGGTAACCGTTCAAGCCGATGTATTCTTCTATATTCTCCGGGTCGATGAAGCCGCAGTTTCGTAGGGCGATGCGCATCTGCTTCCGGTAGAAGTCCATGTGCTTGGAGTCGCTGACGGCCTTTTCTGTTTTCGGGTCCACATAGAGCAGCCGTTCTATCTTCCGTCCGCCGATGATGTGTTCGCTGACTATTTCTTCCGCATCTTCGGGAGTGACCTGCGTATAGAAGGTATTGTCGGGGATAATCTTAACAATCGGTCCTTTCTCGCAGAAGCCGAAGCATCCGGTGGTGATTACATTTACTTGGTCGGTAATCTTGTTTTTCTCGAGTGCCTGCTGAAGTTTTTCAGCGATGACATGGCTGGCGGATGCCTTGCATCCCGTGCCGCCGCAAATCAGAATCTGCAGATGTTTAGTGCCTGCCGCCAGTCCGCAGCATTGTTCGGCCACTGCTTCATTGCTTTGTTCGCGCAACAGAAGTGCGTTTTCTGCCCTCTTCTTGATTGCTTCCAAATCATGGATAGTTAGTACTTTCATTACGTAATAGATTAGGGTCAGAAACAAAGATATGAAAAGCTTTTAGAATAGCAAAAAGAAAGTAGGTAAAGATTAGAATGGGGAAATTTCCCTATTTATATTACATTATGATATTGATTATACTTGTCCTATGAACATAGTAAAGTAGCTCTCGTCTTGTTAATTATGCTTAATATAAGGTACTTTGTAATACAAGGTACTGATATAATACATATATTTGTGTCATACAAGGAACAACAATAGAATGAATGAGGACACTCATTACTCTATTGCGCAGCAAAATAGTAAATCGTAAATTGTCAAATAGTAAATACCATTATGGATGTAAACAATGTAAAGTCGCAAATGCGCAAGGGCATGCTTGAATATTGCATCATGTTGCTGCTTCACAAGGAGCCGGCTTACGCTTCGGATATCATTCAGAAGTTGAAAGAAGCCAGACTGATTGTAGTGGAAGGTACACTTTATCCGTTGCTCACCCGTCTGAAGAACGACGACTTGCTGGGTTATGAATGGATTGAGTCTACGCAAGGTCCTCCACGTAAGTATTACCGGTTGACGGAAAAAGGAGAAGTCTTTCTCGGTGAACTGGAAATGTCCTGGAAAGAGTTGAACGAGACGGTGAATCACATCAGCAATTCTTGAAATGACCACAGAGAATATGCTGCATTCGCCGAATGGTAAATAGTAAATCGTAAATAGTCAAATTGTAAATAAATAGTGTGTTATGAAAAAGACATTAACTGTAAATTTAGGTGGAACCGTTTTTAATATTGATGATGACGCATACCGCCTTTTGGATAATTATCTGAGTAATCTCAAGATACACTTCCGTAAGGAAGCCGGTGCCGACGAGATTGTAGATGATATAGAACGCCGCATTTCCGAACTCTTTGCCGAGAAATTGTCGGCCGGTTCACAAGTAATCACGATTGCCGATGTGGAAGAGGTGATTGCCCGCATGGGAAAGCCGGAGGACATGGAGACGGAAGGAGAGAGCAGCAGTGCCGATGCCGGTAGTACAAATGCCGGAGGTGGTTATGGTGCCGGTGCATGGAGCAGCAATACCGCTTATAGCACTACACGCCGCCGTCTCTACCGCAATCCTGATGACAAGATGCTGGGTGGTGTCATTAGTGGAATGGCTGCCTATCTGGGTTGGGATGTGACTTTGCTCCGTCTGTTGCTGCTTGTCGTCTTGATTTGTGGGGTAGGAACGTTGATACCGGTTTATATCGTATGTTGGCTGATTATCCCGGAAGCCCGCACGGCTGCCGAGAAGTTAAGCATGCGCGGTGAGGCTGTTACGGTAGAGAATATCGGAAAGACGGTGACGGATGGCTTCGAGAAGGTTGCCAATGGGGTGAATGATTATATGAGGTCGGACAAGCCCCGTACTTTCTTGCAGAAGTTGGGAGATACGCTGGTGATGGTAGTCGGTTGGCTGTTGAAAATCTGTCTGGTGATATTCGCCATTATTTGCAGTCCGATACTGTTTGTGTTTGGAGTGGTATTCGTGGCGCTGTTGTTTGCTGCGATAGCGGTGGCTGTTGGTGGTGGTGCAGCTCTCATTTCCCTTTTCCCGATGGCTGATGTGGTACTGCCTACTTCTCCACTGTCTGCCATTGTGATGTACATTGCAGGAATCTTGCTGGTAGGAATTCCTTTGGTCAGCCTTGTGTGGGCCATCTTTAGCCAGATATTCAAGTGGCAGCCGATGAACTCCGGCTTGAAGTGGACGCTGGTTATCCTTTGGATTGTAAGTGCGGCTTGTTTCGGAATCTGTTTTGCGGTGCAGGGGGCTACTTTCCCGGAATTGGGTATCTTTAATTTCTGAGAATAGTAATTTCTTTTTTAATTGATATCGTGTTTGTAGAAATCTGATTTCTATAAACACGATATTTTTTTATTTGGTTGTAATTGGTTGTTATACAGTGAAATATTGCGTTTGGAAAAGGCGTTTTTTAAACGTTCGTTTAATGAACGCAAAGATAACGTGTATTTTTGAATCTCGCAAAATGTTTAATAAAAATATTCTATAAATTTCTTTTTAGTGAGTATAATACTTTGTCAGTAAGCCTGTTGCATTGTATTTCTCTAACTTCTTCCTTTTACTAATTTTTAAGTAATCTTCCCTCTTTAATTTTCTTAAATATTGACGTTCAAAAAACGAACGTCTATTGAACGCTTTTTGCTTGCAATAGATTCGTTTACAGCATTTTACCTGTTAGGTAATGAATGACTGCAAAAAATCTGTTGACAAGAAGGGCATAAAGCTTGTCGTATTCTACATAAAGTGTCCGCAAGTGATTGAATTCCAAGTGTATGCAAGGAATTTAAAGCCCCAGGAGAACACCCTTGTCTGAACAAAAGCATAAAATGGGAATAGAGAAAGAGGCCGAAATCTGGTATGCTATGCGTGCCACCTACCGCAGAGAACCGGATGCCATGCATCTGCTCAAGAAAGAAAACTTGGGCTGTTTCATTCCTATGCAATACAAGATATGTATAAAAAAAAGGAAAAAAGTCCGTGCTCTGGTTCCGGTCGTTCATAATCTGCTTTTTGTCCATGCCCGTCCTTCCGATGTGCAGCGTGTCAAGTCTCAAGTCACTTATCTGCAATATATCACCGATACCCGCAGTGGGCAGAAGATTATTGTCCCAGACGGTCAGATGCAGCGTTTCATTGCCGTATCCGGCACTTACGATGATCATCTTCTTTATTTTCAACCGGATGAATTGAACTTGTCCAAAGGTACCAAAGTCCGGATTACCGGCGGTGAATTTGAGGGGCAAGAGGGGATATTTCTGAAGGTAAAGGGCGCACGTGACCGTCGCGTGGTTATCGAAATAAAAGGTGTCATAGCTGTTGCCATGGCCACTATCCATCCCGATCTTATAGAAGTAATCGGCTGAACTTTAATTTTTAATTTTTAATTCTATAATTGCTTATGTCTCTTTCCGAAGAAGCAATCACTCTTCAGCGTGCTGCGCACGAACTGATGTATTTGGGTATGGACGGCAGTCCCGTCTATAGCGATGACTTGTCACGGCGGAACGGTGAGGTCTACCGTCTTACCATGGCTTTGTACCGGTCGGGTGTAAAAGGCACTACCATCGAAGAGCAGGCAAATGTCTGTCTTGCCCTTCTTATGGGTTACAGCGCCTCTTTTGTGGACCATGGCGAAAAGCAGCGGCATGTCCAGAAAGTGCTGGACTGTTGTTGGGATGTGCTCGATGCCCTTCCCACTTCCTTACTGAAGCTCCGTCTGCTTACCGCCTGCTACGGTGAAGTGTTCGACGAGTCTTTGGCCGACGAAGGCCGTTCCATCATCGCCTCCTGGGATTCCTTATCACTTACTCCCGAACAGCAGGAAGCGGTTGATGAGTTTCAGAATGTGACAGACAATCCCTATCCGTGGGAATATATCGATGAATAAAACTTTTCATTATAATGCTTAACAATAAATCCGTATTGATTACCGGAGGAACGGGTTCCTTCGGAAAGAAGTTTGTGGAAACCATCCTCCGTGATTATCCGCAAGTAAAGAAAATCATTATTTACTCCCGCGATGAGCTGAAGCAATTTGAGCTGAAACAGAAATATCCCGGTCATAAGTATCCGCAACTGCGTTTCTTTATCGGTGATGTCCGTGACCTCGAACGCCTGACGCGGGCTTGCGAAGGAGTGGACGTGATTATCCATGCAGCCGCCATCAAGCAGGTGGATACCGCTGAATACAATCCCGAAGAGTGCATCAAAACCAATGTACACGGTGCGCAGAATGTGATAAAGGCTGCTCTTGCCACCGGTGTACAGCATGTGGTGGCCCTTTCTACCGACAAGGCATGTGCCCCCATCAATCTTTATGGCGCCACCAAGCTCACTTCCGACAAGCTGTTTACTGCTGCCAACAATATCAGCGGTTCCAAGAACATCAGGTTCTCCGTAGTCCGTTATGGCAATGTGATGGGTTCCCGCGGTTCCGTAATCCCTTTCTTTATCAACAAGCGTGACAACGGGGCGAAGGAACTTCCCATAACCGATATGCGCATGACCCGTTTCAACATTTCGCTGGAAGCCGGTGTCGCTTTGGTCATGTATGCCATCGGACATCACCTGGGTGGTGAAATCTTTATTCCTAAGATTCCTTCCTATCATATCCAGGACGTGGCTACCGCCATTGCACCCAATCTGCCGCAGGTGGAAGTGGGCATCCGTCCGGGAGAGAAGCTGCACGAGGAGATGATTACTGTAACCGATGCTCTTGATACAATCGATTTGGGCAGATATTATGTCATTCTTCCTTCCGTATCTTTCAAGCACAGTCGCGAAGAGTTCATCAGACATCACAATGCAGTACCCGTTCCCGACGGTTTCCACTACAGCAGTGACAACAATACGGAGTGGGAGACAGTAGAGACTATGCGCGAGAATATAAAGAAATACGTTGACCCTAATTTCGAGGTGAAATGATAAGCAAGCCTATTCCATACGGTCGTCAGCATATCACAGATGAGGATATCCGGGCAGTCATCGATACCCTGAAAAGCGATTACCTGACACAAGGTCCCAAAATCAGGGAATTTGAAACGAAATTTGCCGAATATGTAGGTGCACAATATGCCGTAGCGGTGAACAATGCCACTTCAGGGCTTCATCTTGCAGCTACCGCACTGAATGTAAAGCCGGGTGACAAGGTGATTGTCACTCCCATGACCTTTGCTGCCAGTGCCAACTGCATCCGCTATTGTGGCGGCGAGGTGGTATTCTGTGATATTGACAAGGATACTTACCTCATGGATATCCGTAAACTCGAAGCCATGCTTAAAGCTTCTCCCCGCGGTACTTACAAAGGTATTGTTCCGGTTGATTTTGCAGGCTATCCTTTGGATCTGGAAGAGTTCAGAAAGCTTGCCGACGAGTACGGCTTGTGGATTATAGAGGATGCCTGCCATGCTCCCGGCGGCTATTTCATGGACAGTAAAGGCAAGAAACAACATTGTGGTAACGGTTGTTTTGCCGACTGTGCCGTATTCTCTTTCCATCCCGTGAAACATATCGCTACGGGTGAGGGAGGCATGGTGACCACCAACAGCAAGGAGCTCTATGACAAGCTTTGTCTTTACCGTACGCATGGCATTACGAAAGACCCTGCTTTATTGCACGAGCATCATGGTGGCTGGTATTACGAGATGCAGGAGTTAGGCTACAATTACCGTCTGACTGATTTTCAGGCTGCCCTGGGTATTTCTCAGCTGGAGCGTGCGAAAGCAGGTCTTGAACGCCGCCATGAAATCGTAAGACGCTATAATGAAGCATTTTCCGGAATAGATGGCATCAAGACTCCATTCAATGCTGCCGATGTCTATCATGCTTATCACCTTTATATCATTCAAGTGGCTGACCGCTTGGGCCTTTATAATTATCTGCACGAGAACAATGTCTATGCGCAGGTTCATTATGCTCCGCTTCATCTGATGCCTTACTATCAGCAGTGGGGCAATAGGAAAGGCGATTTACCTATAGTAGAAGAGTATTACGAACATTGTCTGAGTCTTCCGATGTATCCCACGCTGACGAACGAGGAACAGGAGTATGTGATTAACAAGGTTATAGAATATATAAAACAATGATTACTTCCATTTCTATTGAAGCTATTGAAAAGCAGCTTTTGCAGCAACTTTCCTCTTTTTTCTTCTTGAGTGAAGAAGATGAGATGTTAATAAATATAAAAATGGGGGGGG
>NZ_JBCNZM010000027.1:36271-42969 GCF_040227615.1 Bacteroides sp. RTP31139st1_H2_RTP31139_211217
GCTTTTGCAGCAACTTTCCTCTTTTTTCTTCTTGAGTGAAGAAGATGAGATGTTAATAAATATAAAAATGGGGGGGGTAATTTCTCGTTGTGAATATTGTTTTTCCCGTACGAAAAATAAGTATTACTCATGCGACGGTGAGACATACTTCAACCCTTATCAAAGTGCACAATATACAATTTTTCTCTATTTTTTTGCTAACACCATTTCTCAAGATACTGATAACCGTTTATTGGCAGATAAGTTGTATTATTTGAATAAGATAATGAATGGGTGTGATTTGTATCATGAGGTAAATCTTCCTCATTATTTTACGTTGGATCATCCGGTCGGTAGCGTTATGGGACGGGCTGAATATGGTGAAGGATTCAGTTTTGGGCAAAATTGCACGGTGGGAAACAATAAAGGAATTTATCCGGTTTTAGGTGAAAATGTGCGGATGTGTGCAAATTCTTCTATTATCGGTAACTGCCGGATAGGTGACAATGTGATTATCGGGGCAAATTCTGGTGTGAAAGATGAGGATGTGCCGGACAATTCAATTGTTTTCGGGTATTCTCCCCATTTAATTATAAAGGCTAAACGATGAAAAATATCTGTATTATTCCTGCCCGTGGCGGCAGTAAACGTATTCCGCGTAAGAATATCAAAACCTTTATGGGCAAGCCTATTATTGCATACTCCATTGAGGCGGCTTTGCAGAGCGGACTTTTTGACGAAGTAATGGTTTCGACCGATGATGAAGAGATAGCGGAGATAGCTTGCGGATACGGGGCCAAAGTTCCTTTTATGCGCAGTGCTGAGACCTCGAATGATTATGCCGGCACGGCCGATGTAATTCTTGAAGTTTTAGAGATGTATAAAGAGCGAGGCAGGGAATTTGATACAGTTTGTTGCATTTACTCGACAGCTCCTTTTGTCACTCCTGAAAGGCTTCGGGAAGCATACGGAAAAATGAATTCGGAGATTGATTCTGTTTTCACTTGTGTGGCTTATTCCTATCCTATACAGCGTAGCCTTCATATTGTAGACGGGAGAATCGGTATGGTTTATCCCGAATACATGAATGCACGTTCCCAAGATTTGGAGCCGATTTATCATGATGCCGGTCAGTTCTATTTTTCTCGCATAAACTCCTTTGTAGAGAGCCGCACCTTTTGGGGGAAGAACACAGCCGGACTGGTACTTTCCGAACTCGAAGTGCAGGACCTCGATACGCTGACTGACTGGACATTGGCGGAGATGAAGTATGAGTTACTTCATAGATGATGTAATGCAGAAAATCTATTTCCGTGCCGACGCAAGCGCTACCATCGGCTACGGTCACTTTATCCGTACTCTGGCTTTGGCCGATATGCTGAAGGACGATTTCGATTGTACCTTCTTTACTTGCCATCCTACCTCATATCAGGTAAGTGAGATGGAGAAGGTATGTCCTTTCATCCCCTTGCAAGAGGAAACGCATTCTGCTGATTTCCTTTCCCATTTGCAAGGTGATGAAATTGTGGTGCTCGACAATTATTTCTTCACTACCGATTATCAGCGTGCCATTAAGCAAAAAGGTTGCCGCCTGGTGTGTGTGGATGACATGCACGACAAGCACTATGTGGCAGATGTTGTGATTAATCATACTTTGACTGACTCCGGACTTTTTGATGTGGAACCTTACACTAAACTTTGTTTGGGATTCGACTGGGCATTACTGCGTAGACCGTTTATAGAAGCTGTAAACAAACTCTGTTCTTGTGCAAAACGTACAGAAAGTATAACCATTACTTTTGGTGGTGTGGATTCCTTTGACTTTACTGGCCATTACATTCGTGAAGCTATGCAATTGCCTACTGTCAGCCAGATAACTGCAGTGGTAGGTGATGCTTATCAACCTCAAAAGCCGAGGGTACGGGATAGGCGAGTGTCTTATTGCTCCAATTTAACAGCTCAACAGATGGCCGAACTTTTTTGTGCTTCCGATTGGGTGATCTGTTCAGCAAGTACTGTAAGTATTGAGGCCATTGCTTGTGGTGCCAAGTTGGCTGTAGGTTGGTATGTAGATAATCAGGCTGATTATTATTCACTGTTAACCTCTACTGGAGGAGTTCTTCCTTTAGGAAATATTAAGGATAATCCCATACCTCTGACATCTTTAGAGATTGCTGGGGTTGATAACTTGCAGATAAAGAGTGGTATTCGTGAACGCTATATTAATCTGTTTGAAGAATTGGGAAGAAATGTGCATTGACGATGATCGCATTCTTTTCGGAAAAATTCTCATAATGGACAATTGATGCAGGAATAGAACAGATAATTTTAATTATTTAGCAATTGAATGATACAAATAGACAAACAAGCGGTTTATAAATATAATGGTTATGTTTTCCAACACTTCTCTATTTTGTCGGAAGAACTCCTAAAGCAAATATTGGATTGGAGGAATACTTTTGAGATAAGGCAGTTTATGTATAATACAGATGTAATATCTCTTGAAAATCACTTGAATTTTACGAAAACCCTTGCTCAACGAGAAGATTGTTACTATTGGTTAGTAACAAAAGATAATGTTCCCTATGGAGTCTTCAATCTGACCGATATAGACCATGAAAGAAGAATCGCTGAATTAGGCTATTATATGGCACCTTCCCAAATGAAAAGTGGAGGGGGACTTGATTTTGTTTATACTATCATCTGTTTTTCTTTTGAGGTTGCAAAATGTATAAAACTGGTAGGTTCAATTGATATAAACAATACCGATGCATTGTTATTGGATGAGTTTTTAGGCTTTGTTTTGGGTGATACGGTGGAATCCGACGGATGTTGTCATAACCGGAAATTCATTGAATGGGAGCTTTCAGAACTTCATTATAGAAGTACTACAGTATATAGAAATGATATACGTAAATTGGTCCGCTTTATTAGAGATAAACGCAAATAGAGAATCATGTTATCAAATTTTCATTTTCACCATATAGGATACGCTGTTACCAGTATTGAAAAAACAATGTATTATTACATTGATGGGGGATATTCTTGTTCATCTGTGATATTTGATCCAATACAGAATGTAAATATCTGTTTCCTTACAAAAGAAGGAGAGCCTATGATTGAACTTCTTGAACCTGTTGATGAGAATTCTCCAATCAATAAAAATCTTGAGAAGAATGGAGTTTGTCCGTATCATTGCTGTTATAGTGTAGAAAATATAGAAGATGCCATCGCACGGCTTCGTAAAATGAGGTTCATGGTGGTAAGCTATCCGGCAGAAGCAGTAGCTCTCAATAATCATCGGGTAGCTTTTCTCTATAATAAAGATATCGGTTTAATTGAATTATTAGAACAAAAATGAAATTCTTTATTTTTAGAAACAATACGCTGGAAAATATCTTCGGCACAGACGAAGTGGAGTATTCTGGTTACGAAGATATATCATATATACCTCAAAATACATCTTTGTATTTGTGGATGTATCAAATACCCATAAGATGGAATCAGAAGCAACTGGCTGACGAAATTGATGCATATATTAGAAAAATGCAGCTTGTTTTCTCGCAGGTTCCACAAGGGAAAGAATTTGTAGCATTCACATTGGTAGACATCTTTCCTACGAGATTTACTGATGCCAATTTTATTGTAAGGGAGGCTATCGTCCGGTATAATACCCAACTGTATAATATGGCTGGAACGAATGTAAATTTTAAGGTGATTGACTTTTCTGAGTTTACTTCCCGTTATAGGTCAGAGGAATTGATTGGATGGAAATTCTATTTTATTTCTCAAATGTATATATCTTCTAAAATTACCAGTGAATTTGCTACATGGGTAGACTCTAAAATACAGAATATAGCCTTAAAGAGAAAGAAATGCCTCATTCTTGATTTGGATAATACTTTGTGGGGTGGAGTCCTTGGCGAGGAAGGCATTAATGGTATACAAATTGGCGGGGACTATCCAGGTAAGGCATTTTTGTATTTTCAGGAAGCGCTGTCTGCGTTAAGTAAAGAGGGTATTATTTTATCTGTTTGTAGTAAGAACAACGAAGAAGATGTATTCGATGCTTGGGAGCAAAATCCGTTTATGGTTTTAAGGAAAAAAGATTTTGTTGCTATTCGTATAAATTGGAATGACAAGGCTTCGAATATCGTGGAGCTGTCTAAAGAGCTGAACATAGGTCTTGATAGTATGGTGTTCATTGATGACAATCCGGCAGAGCGTGAATTAGTAAAACAGACCTTGCCTATGGTGGCTGTCCCGGACTTTCCAAAACAAGCATATATGTTACCGCAGTTTTTCATGCAATTAGTTCGTGATTATTTTGAAGTTTACGAAATTACCGGTGAAGATAAAAAGAAGACGGAACAATATAAGGCAAATGCGGAACGTACACGCGAACAAGCCAAATTCTTAAACTTTGAAGATTTTCTTCGTTCATTAGAAATTAAAATTGAGCTTCAGAAGGTGGACTCATTCAATATATCACGAATTGCTCAGATGACGCAAAAAACAAATCAGTTTAATTTAACGACCCAACGTTATTCTGAAGCTGATGTCAGACAACTTCTGGATAATCAATGGAAAATCTATTGCATCAGAGTTTCAGATAAATTTGGTGATAATGGTATCACGGGAGCAGTTTTCATCGCTGATAATAGTATTGAGAATATATTGCTTAGTTGTCGTATATTGGGTAAAGGTATTGAAACGGCTTTCATTAAATTTGTATTTAAATTGTTGGTTGAGGATGGTGTGTCAGCTTTAGAAGCAAAATTTATTCCTGCTCTCAAAAACAGACAAGTGGCTGATTTTTATGACCGGCTTGGCTTTTCTGTGATGCGAGTAGAAGAGGGTGTTAAATACTATATGGCGAATATTGACAAATTAGATTTGTCAATACCTGATTATTATTCAATAACAGTTAAACAATAAAGTTATGATTACGAATGAAGAAATAATGGATGTGATGAGAGCTGTTTTAAAAACAGATGTAGATGAGAATACCTCTCAGAATAATTGCGAAAAGTGGGATAGTATGAACCATTTGAATCTGGTTATAGAATTGGAAGATACTTTCGAAGTAGAGCTTGAGCCTAATGAAATCAGTTTGATGAAATCTTTCTCTGACATCAAAAATATTATTTCAAACAAGTTACAATAAGAACCATTATGGGAAAAACATTTATCATAGCCGAGATGTCGGCGAATCATAATGGCAGCAAGCAGATAGGCATAGAAACAATTCGTGCTGCCAAACGTGCAGGTGCAGATGCTATCAAGCTCCAAACATATACAGCTGATACCATAACGTTGGATAATGATAAAATGGAGTTTATGGCTGATTCTACAAGTGTTTGGGCCGGCATGCGTTTGTACGATCTCTATAAGCAAGCCTATACCCCTTGGGAGTGGCACGAAGAATTGTTTCGTGTGGCCAAGGAGGAAGGGCTTATCTGTTTTTCATCACCGTTTGATAAAACTGCGGTAGATTTCCTGGAATCCTTGGGCAACCCCATTTACAAAATTGCCTCTTTTGAAATTACGGATATTCCTTTAATAGAGTATGCCGCCAAGAAGATGAAACCGATGGTGATGTCTACCGGCATTGCCACTGAAGAAGACATTCAGTTGGCTGTAGATACTTGCCGTGCGGCGGGCAATGATGATATTACGCTGTTGAAATGCACCTCCTCTTATCCTGCCCCCATTGAGGAAGCCAATCTGTGCATGATAAAGGATTTAGCCGAGCGCTATGGAGTGAAGTCCGGTTTGTCCGATCATACCATTGGCAGTGTGTCTGCCGTAGTGGCTGTGACACAAGGTGCAACCATGATTGAAAAGCATTTTATTATCGACCGTAGTATTGGCGGCCCCGATGCCTCATTCTCAATGAACGAGCAGGAGTTTGCCCAAATGGTGAAAGATATACGCATGGCCGAAGCGGCTATCGGCTCAGTATCGTATGAACTTACCGATAAAATGAAGTCGGGAAGGGAGTTTTCCCGTTCGCTTTATGTAGCCGAGGATATGAAATCCGGGGAAGTGATTACAGAGCAGAACGTTCGCTCCGTTCGTCCGGGCTTCGGTTTGCACCCCAAGTATCTGAAAGATATATTAGGAAAGAAAGTAAATCAGGATTTGGAGAAAGGAACGAGATTTGCATGGGAGTTCGTGAATAGTTAGAGGTCATCAAAAAAGAGAATATTGTTACTGCAATTCTTAAAAATAAAACTATCTTTGCGGTAGTCTAAACACTAAAAACATAGTCTATATGAATCGCAAGGAATTGGTGAAGCGTCTGAAATATATGATAAAGAGTGTTGCTCCCAACTCTCAGACTATTCTTTATGGTTCTGAGGCACGTGGAGAGGCAAAACAGAATAGTGACATTGATATTCTGATTTTAGTGG
This sequence comes from Bacteroides sp. RTP31139st1_H2_RTP31139_211217, assembly GCF_040227615.1. NCBI lineage: Bacteria > Pseudomonadati > Bacteroidota > Bacteroidia > Bacteroidales > Bacteroidaceae > Bacteroides > Bacteroides sp. RTP31139st1_H2_RTP31139_211217. The sequence continues at coordinate 42,667 of NZ_JBCNZM010000027.1, forward strand.
ATAAAGATACAGTTTCTCCTATGGAGGAGGATGTCATTACTGCTCCAATATATGATTTGGAAATAGAAACAGGTACTATTATTAGCCCGATTGTGATGACTCGTAAAGCTTGGGAGGCAGCAAAGAGAAAGACTGTATTTTATTATAATGTAATGAAAGATGGTGTGTTGCTGTGATGGAAGAGGATATAAAGCGTGATATTGTCAATTATAGGCGTCAAAAGGCATGTGACTTGATGCATGATGTTGATGTCTTGATAGATAATGAACTATGGAATTCTGCTGTAAATAGGATGTATTACGC
>NZ_JBCNZM010000028.1:0-42225 GCF_040227615.1 Bacteroides sp. RTP31139st1_H2_RTP31139_211217
ATAGAAATCTCCACCAAGCCTTTTCCCTTATCAGTCACTTTCTGATGGAACTTTACACCTCGTAGAGTAGTCGTCACTTCCTGCATATCCCCCTCACGATGGAAAACGGGACGGACCTGCTTCTCCTTTCCAGTAATCTCCATATCTCCTTTCAAGGTTCCGACACGCAGGGATGACTCAAAGTCTATCAATTCACCGTCTACACGGACACCCGTGATATTGCTCCATGCCATCACTTCCGTCTGGGCAGAAAGCGGCAGAGATAATATACCACACAGCAATACAACTATTCCAAACTGGAAAATTCGTAAATTCTTCATAATATCAAATCTATAAAAGGTTGTCATTTCAGTCTGGTATCAATCTCAAACCCCATACGGCTATTATGATAGGGACAATTCCACATACTTGCTTTAGGCTCCTTGTAGCGGGGAGTTCCATCTTCCAGCACCGTTCTGAACCATTCACCATACTCCTTGTCTATCATCCGTGATTTGATGAAGTTCCAAGTGCGGACGGCACTGTCCAAATAAGATTGTTCACCAGTCAGTTGCCAGGCATTGATACAACCGACCACAGTTTCCGCCTGGCACCACCAGGAAGCATCCTTCCTGATTTTGTCCTTATGCCGTTCGTACATCATGGCGCCCATCGGGTTGATGCCCTCTTTCAAGGAGGCGTCTGCAAGTTCCAATGCTACCTTCCTGCACCTCCCGATAACCTCCGGGTCACCCAGAGCCTCTGCAGCTTCCGTCAGCAACCAGGAAGTTTCGATGTCATGCCCGTAAGAGTCGATGTCATCCAGATTGTTCCAATTCGAATCACAGTACAATATCAGGTGATGTGTTTGTGGATTGTAGAGCTTGGTTATTATCAAATCTATTACTTTTGTAAGACGTTCGCGTAGGCCATTATCCTTCCATACTTTATATAAAGCTGTGTATGCCTCCAATACGTGGATATGGGTATTCATTGTTTTGGTGGCAACGCCATCTCCATCATATCCCAGCTTTTGGGGAACTCCCCATTCGCGGGTGAAAGATTCTATATAACCATCGTTTACGGGGTCTTTGATTCTGCTCTCCATGGTCCGGTAAAGTTCTATGGCTTTTTGCAGGCTTTCATTGTTGCCCGTTGCTCTAAAATGTTCGGACAAACCGTAGATAGCATAAGAGCAGCCGTAAGTCTGCTTGTTCGTATCCAATGGGGTACCGTCCGCTTTTATCAGCCAATATACGCCTCCATACTGCGAATCAATGAAGTGGTCTATGAAATACCGTTGCGCCCTGTCAGCCAATTTACGGTAGGCAGTATCGCCATACATCCGGTAGGCGGTTGAAAAAGTCCAAAGGATGCGGGCATTCAGTACACCACCTTTGGGAGCATCCGCTATCGGGGCACCGTCACGTCCCAATGAACCATAAAAGCCTCCGGAAGAATCTACGCTGTATCTTTCCCAAAAAGAGAGGATATTCTCTTTCAAGTCCGAGGTTATTTCATCTTTTAAAACCTTGTCTACGTGTGACTGTGCTTGCAGGAAAGGTGTAACCAGCAACCATACTGTAATCAGCAAAAAAACGGAAAACATACGTTTCATAATATAGCGATTTAAGGAATTAATCATAGTTACATTGCAAATGTACAAAAAAACAAGTTGCCACTACTCACTACCATCCTTTTTCAATGGATACAATTGGTTCCGATAAAGGCTGTTTTTGGGTACTGAGTCCTTGTTTTACCAGACATCAGCTTTTATTAGCTCAAACGTTGGTATCTGGCAGTTCAAACACCATTGTATGACAAATATAACAATGAATATCATAAAAATAGAGGAAAAAGACACATTTCATAACGTTATTGGCTACAAACAAAAGCCATCCGTTTCCTTTTTAGTCCGTATATTAGTAGAAAATTTTGTAACTCAAAAATAGATACTATGAGAAAGAAACATTTCCTATTTGCATCAGTCTTGGCACTGCTTTGCGGCAGCAGTACGCTGCATGCGCAAGACTTCAAGCTGACATCCTCCGGTTATTTCAAGAACCAGGGAGTCGACGTCATGGCTTTTGATGACATCTATCCCGAAGGACACCAGGGAGGGGTATGCATCATCATGAACGGACACCGTGTGGCAACAAACGGAGACATCCGCCTGGAAGCCACGCCCGGACAATGGCAACCCGTACCGAAACAGCTCGACCGGAAGCTCGGTGACAACAGCATCACCGCCACGCTGTGCTATCCCGACTCCTCACGCCATCTCACCGGATTCAACCCGATGATTTACCCGGACCTCCACCTTATATATACGGTAAACGTGGAAAGCAAAGGTAAAAACATAGAGGTGACCGTAGATCTTGACCGCCCCATTCCCCAGGAATTCATCGGAAAAGTGGGCTTCAACCTTGAATTCTTCCCGGGTTCCCTCTTCGGCAAGCCCTGGATTATGGACGGTCAGAGCGGCATCTTCCCGCAACAGCCCAACTCCCCCCTGATGACAACCCAGCCCAACTATCTGCATACAGGAAACTACCATGACGGCAAAAAATCGCTGGCAGACATGGACAAACTGATAGGAAAAGGTTACAGCCCGATTGTGGCAGACGACATCATCAGCGAACCTTATGCCAAAGGAACCAAGTTCACCTCCCGGCCCGATGACCCTTACAACAAAGTTACCATCGAATCATTGAGCGGTGACCTGCAACTGTTTGACGGGCGTATGAACCACAACAACGGCTGGTTCGTACTGCGCAGCAACATAAAACCGGGTGTCACCAAAGGTGCCGTCAAATGGATTATCACTCCGAACGTAGTGGCCGACTGGATGTATCAGCCGGTTATCCAGACTTCACAGATAGGTTATCATCCCACTCAGGACAAGGAAGCCGTCATCGAAATGGATATACGTGACAGCAGAAAGGAAACGGCACAAATCATCCGCATTGATGCCGACGGCGAAAAGGTTGTCAAGAACGTCACTCCTGCCAACTGGGGTAAATTCTTGAGGTATAACTATCTGAAAGTAAACTTCACAGATGTAAAGGAACCGGGGCTTTATAAGATTAAATACAATACCTCCGTGTCTCCCATCTTCCGCATCGACAATGACGTATATGCCCGTGGCGTATGGCAACCCGTACTGGAATACTTCCTTCCCGTACAGATGTGCCACATGCGCGTCAACGAAAAATACCGCGTATGGCACGACTGCTGCCACATGGACGATGCCCAGATGGCACCGGCACACAATCATATCGACGGCTACGACCAGAAAGAGGGCCTGTCCAAGTTCAAACCGGGTGAAGTGGTTCCCGGAGTGAACATAGGCGGCTGGCACGATGCCGGAGACTTTGACCTCCGCATCGAATCCCAAGCCGGAGAATCCTATATCCTGGCACTGGCCTACGAAGCTTTCCACCCGAATCTCGACGTGACTTCCATCGACCAGATAAACCGTGTGACGGAAATCCACCAGCCCGACGGTAAGAATGACTTGCTGCAACAAGTAGAGAACGGCGCCCTTACGGTAGTCAACGGCTACCTGGCACTGGGACGTCTCTACCGGGGAATCATCTGCAACGACCTGCGCCAGTACGTACTTCTGGGTGATGCCGCCGCCATGACCGACGGGAAAATCGGTAATGAAGACGACCGCTGGATATTTACGGAGGATAACCCCGGACGGGAACTGTCGACAGCTGCCCAGCTGGCTGCCGTATCACGTGTATTGAAAGGTTTCAATGATACATTGAGTGTGCATTGCCTCGACATTGCTCGCAAAGTATATGCTTCTACCGGAAGCGGCAACAACAGAGCCTTGTTCCCCAAAGTGCAGGCAGCCGTAGAGCTGTACCTCACCACCGGCGAACAACCCTATATGGACTTCATTCTGGACAACCAGGAGCTCATCATCAAGCAGATAGGCCGCATCGGCTGGTACACGGCACGTGTGGAAAAACTGTTCGCACAGATGAAGAACAAGAAAGCCAAAGCCTTTTCAGCAGCTTTCCGCAAAGCTTTGACCGGATATGAACAAGAACTGAACAAACAAGTGCAGGAGACTCCCTATGGCGTTCCCTACCGTCCGAACATCTGGGGTGCAGGCTGGGATATACAGCGTTTCGGCTTCCAGCACTACTTCCTGACAACCGCCTATCCGGAAATATTCCCGAAAGCACCGGTATTCAATGCCCTCAACTTCATTCTCGGATGCCACCCGGGCTCCAACCAGGCTTCCTTCGCCTCGGGTGTCGGCGCACAATCAGCCACTGTAGGCTACGGACTGAACCGCGCAGACTGGTCGTACATTCCCGGTGGAGTCATTTCCGGTACGGCGCTTATCCGTCCCGACTTCCCGGAACTCCTGACGTTCCCGTTCCTCTGGCAGCAAACTGAATATGTGCTGGGAGGAGGTTCATCCCACTATATGTTCCTGGTACTTGCAGCAGAACAGTTGCTGAAACAATAAGAAAGACAGAGGGGGAACAAAACCCTCTGGATGTTTTCTTTTAGGCGCGGATTACACGGATTTCACGGATTTAGTTTACTGCATCCATGGATTCCGCGTAACCCGCGCCTAATATTATAGTATAATGAAAGTGTTTATCTACTTTCCGTTCTTTCACCAATTATCCGTACGGAACGGAATGGTAGGCAATTCATTTCCGCCAATCATCGTACCAATCTGGAAATCATGGAAACAATAGCGCACGCTGACGGGATGGGATACCTTTTCTGAAGAGATTACCACTTCATTCGTCTGCCAGTGCAGCCATACTTTGTCGGCAGGATGGAACACACGGTCCTCACCCGCCACTTCGAAACCGCGAAGGTCGTAGTTGCGACAGATACCCATTTCCAAATGGTCGAAGGAAACCCATGCTTCACTGCCTTTAGCAGTCCATGACTTATATTGTGGGCCGAAACAGTGTATCTGCTTCAATCCATAGGTAAGGTTCAATGCCAGATAGCTCAAGCGTTGACCTACCTTTGTCTTGTTGCGGGGATGGATATTGTATATCTCATAAGGCTCTACAAGGTCGTTTGTAGAAATCATGGCACTGTTCGGAATCAGGCTTTGGGCACGGAATTGCGCTTCACGTAGGTAAGCAGCTTTCTCTTGCTGGGTACCTCCATAGGCGTACGGCGCTATTTCGGCAAAGTAGAAAGGCAATTCGCCCAGCCCCCATTCCTTGCGCCACAGCTGCACCATGTCGGCCAAGCGTTCGGCATATGTTTCATGGCGACCTACGTTCGACTCTCCCTGATACCAGATGAACCCTTTGATGGTATAGTTCTGAAGCGGCTTCAGCATGGCATTGTACATCAGCATGGGGCGGAGCATGGGATGCAGGCGTTCGATGGAATCGGGGTTGAGAGATATGTCTGGATAGTTTTCCAGCAGTTCACGGCTTATCCAACCTTCTACAGTGGATCCACCGTAAGCGCTACAGATGATGCCGACCGGAATCCGGAGGGCACGGCTCAACGAAGTGGCAAAATAGTAGGCCGTCGCACTGAAATCGGGTGCGGTTTCTATGGAAGATATGTTCCAGCTACCTTTGCAGTCGGTTTGCAGTTCATAAGTCTGGTGCTTGGGAACGGTGAACATACGCACCCCCTTATTCTCGGCAGAAACTATGATGTCATCCGCTCCGTTCATGATGCAACAGCCAGCAAAACCTTTCAGGGGCATTTCCATATTGCTCTGGCCGGAAGCAAGCCATACTTCACCGATTAGGATATTCTTCAACGTAGTTTTTTCTCCGTCATCAAAAGTTATCTCATAAGGCGTGTATCCTGCTGCCGGAGTCTCCACGGCAAGCGTCCAACCGCCATCCTTATCGGCACGGCAAGTCATTGTCTGTCCGTTCCACGAAGGCGTAACGCGTACTTCGGCTTCCGGAGCAGCCGTTCCCCACAGTTTCACTTCAGTCTGCTGCTGGAGTATCATGTTGTCGCCCACCAGTGCAGGCAGTTTTACTTTGGCGCCCAACGAGGCGGCACCGCATAATAGAATCAATGCAAGAACCTTACTTTTCATAGTATATTTGTATTTAACATTATATTCGGAATCAATAACGCGAGCAAAAATAAGGCTTTTTTGCTCACGTTCTCCGTTTCATGTGCAAAAAGTGGGTGTTTTTGCACATGTGCTCAAACAAAATTATACATTGATGTATTATACATTGATGTATAATTTGTATATTTGTCATTAAATCAAGAACAGAAAGCTTATGAAATCACCTTTTCAATACGGCACACTGGTTGATAAAGAAAGTTTCGTCAATCGGGTAGAAGAACGAAAGCAACTGAAAGAATTACTTGGATCGGGCATCAACGTAATGCTTATTTCACCGCGCCGATGGGGAAAATCGTCGCTTGTAAAAGTAGCTATGGACGAACTGACACAAGAAGACAAGCATATCCGTGTCTGCTTCATTGATGCATTCAGCATCAAGACGGAAGCTGAATTCTACCGCATCTTTGCGCGAGAAGTCATTTCTTGCGCCGCCTCCACCCTTGAAAAGAGGCTTGAAGATGTGAAACAGTTTCTTAAAGCCGTTTCTCCCAGTATCACATTGAAGAGCGACCCAACCGATACCCTCTCCTTTGACCTGAAATTGGAACTGGAAGAAAAAAGTGTCATGGAGATACTGGAACTACCCGAAAAGATAGCAGCTGCCAAAGGCATACACCTGATTGTCTGCATCGACGAGTTCCAACAACTGGCACTACTACCCGGCTACAAAAGTATGGAGGGAAAAATGCGCTCTGCCTGGCAGAAGCAGCAACAAGTCTCCTATTGCTTTTACGGAAGCAAGCGGCATATGATGATGGACATCTTCAACAATTCTTCTAACCCCTTCTACCGCTTCGGACAAGTACTGTTCCTGCAAAAGATAAAGAAAGAGGAATGGGTGCCCTTCATCGTCAATGCCTTCCACCGGACGAACAAAGAAATCAGCGAACAGCAAGCAGAACAACTGTGCGACATCGTGAAATGCCATTCGTGGTATTTGCAACAGTTGTGCTATTTCATCTGGAGCGGTACGTCTGAAAAAGTGACAGATGAGATTATCGAAATCCGTACCCGCCAACTGATAGACACCAACATGCCTATGTTCATGAACGACACCGAGAACCTGACTGCTGCCCAAACTGCCATGCTTCGTGCTGTAGCCGACGGTGAATACCGCTTCAACTCCATCCCCGTAGTGCGGAAATATGAATTGGGCAGTGCACAGACCATCACACGCAACAAGCGTATGCTGACAGAACGTGATTTCATTGAGAAAGAGGGGAACAAGTATGTTTTCTCCGATCCGATATTCGAGCTTTGGTTCAGGAGGGAGTATTGCTGAATATAAAAAAAGAACGTGGAACTGCGTGCTATCCATCGTCTTTGAAGGCCCTGAGAAAACCCCACTATACAAATGAACAGACAGCAGACCCACGCCGAAACCAGCGCAGGAGCAGTCCATGCCATTCTTGTATAGTTTCGAAAATTTCTCAGGTTCTCAAAGACAAGAATGAAGCACAACGCTTCTTACAATATCATTTCACAAAACATTGAAGCTAAGGACACTTCCTTGCTTCGATGGCAAATTTAACGATAAAGAATGAAAACAAGAAAAAGATTGGAAAGTATTTTTAAGGCTGATACCTACAGAAGATAAATATGATTTTGTCATTCTGACACTTTGTATTTTCTATCGCACGAGAATCCCGTATTTCGGACCGATTATCCACACAGAAAGAAATACGAGAGCGAAAATCCATAAGTGTCAGGTTATAAGCATTATACCAAAACGAACGTCCTTCTAATAAATCGAAATCACACCTCCGAAAGCCCTGATACACCGAAAATGCAAAAGCAAAAGAACGTTTTACTAAAACAGAGTAACCGTTTTACTAAAACGCAACTCCCATTTTAGTAAAACGGTATACTCTTTTTAGCTTAAAAGTGTAGCCAATTTCTGTATAAAAGTCCCACAAAAGCGGAAGAATATGCAAAAAGAACGCATCTTTATGAGCTGAATATCCACAATATATCCTAAATCCGTTCTTCTATAAAACCAAGTGCGGCAGGAAAACCGGAAAAAACATTACTTTTTGTCAAGGTTATAGGGATATTTCCGTCTTTCAGCACCTTTTACAACAACCCATGCAGTTCCCACGCCCGCACATGCCTTATTCCTTCATGAGACGGCAGGCAGAAGTCGTCAAGCGAGACAACCAGCTTCTCATAATTATCTTGTATCGACTCCAGCGAAGCATACTCACGGCGCACCGCCTGTTCATATACCAGCATGTAGGTGGATTGCAGATATATCGTACGGTCGCCTTTCCGGGCGATGAAGTCCACCTCTTTTTCTTTGGCACATCCGGTATAGACATCATAGCCTGCCCTGAGCAACTCCAGATAGACAAGATTCTCCAGTTTATAACCCACCCCATAGGCCGTTCCGGGATAGAGAAAATTCTTAAAGACAAGGTCGTTGATGTAATATTTCGCCGTACCGGACAGTATTTCCTTTCCGCGCAAGTCGAAGCGTTCACAACGATACGCCAAGAACGAGTCTTCGATATAGCCTATGTAAGCAGCCACGGCATCATAGCCCGTCTTCCGGCCTTGGCTCTTGAAATAGTTCACGATGTTGCCGATGGACACTAAATTAGAGGCATTGCCTACAAGAAACGCAAAAAGGTCTTCAAGCAGTCGGGGGTCACGTATGCTGTAGCGTTGGCTGATGTCCTTCAGCAAGATGGTGTCCTTCAAGGCAGACAAGTAATTGCGCTACACCTCCTGCTTTTCGGGCAAGACAAAAAGTTCCGGGATTCCGCCCGTATTCATATAGCTCTCGCGGTTCTGTTCCAGATGCCTTATCTCTGTATACTCCTGATAGCTGAAGGGATATACCGGAAATTGGACGTATCGCCCCGAAAGCAGCGTGGCAAGCTCACCGGACAGCATCCGTGAGTTGGAGCCGCTGATAAAGAGCTCGTACTCCTCGGTATAGTCCTGCGAATAAGAATTGACCGACTTTTCCCATTCTTCGATGAGCTGCACTTCGTCGATGAAAATATAAATCTCCTCTTGTCCAGAGATTGTACTTCCTAAGTATATCCATTCTTTCGTTCATAACCTAAAAAGTTTGCGAAAAAGGCTAGATTTTCGGTTATAAACGAAAGATTCATTTAGACAAGCAAGGAGGATACTTCCTTTCCGCATCCCCTTTATCGGCCGGATATTCCCTCTATAGAATCATCATTGTTGCATCTATATATCCACCGCGTTGCATCTATACTTCCACCGTGCTGCATCTATAGATGCAGCAAATCCCTTAACCTATCCTAATAATGCTGCTTATTGTCACCTATTTAGAAGCGAAATCATTATATTTGCGCCCATATATGCCAATACGTTAACTAAGCGGATGGCAAAACAACTTGTAAAAAACAAAACTGAATTATAACGAATTTCATCTGAATGAAACAGTACAAAACCGTAAACAACCTTGTAGGCTGGATTACCTTCCTCATTGCAGCGACGGTCTACTGCATGACCATCGAACCTACTGCAAGCTTTTGGGACTGCCCGGAGTTCATCACCACCGGCTATAAGCTGGAAGTAGGACACCCGCCCGGCGCACCGTTCTTCATGCTGGTAGCCAACCTATTCTCACAATTTGCTTCCGATGCCTCCACCGTTGCCAAGATGGTGAACTACATGAGCGCGCTGATGAGCGGCGCATGTATCCTGTTCCTTTTCTGGAGCATCACGCACCTGGTACGCAAACTTGTGATGACAGACGAAAACAATATCACACGCGGACAGATGGTCACCATCATGGGTAGCGGTCTGGTGGGCGCACTTGCCTACACGTTCAGCGATACCTTCTGGTTCAGCGCTGTGGAAGGCGAGGTGTATGCCTTCTCCTCACTGTTCACTGCCGTCGTATTCTGGCTCATACTGAAGTGGGAAGACGTCGCCAACGAGCCTCACAGTGACCGCTGGCTGATTCTCATCGCCTACCTGACCGGTCTGAGTATCGGCGTGCACTTGCTGAACCTGCTCTGCCTGCCCGCCATCGTACTGGTATACTACTACAAGAAAGTACCCAACGCCAATGCCCGAGGCTCCCTGCTGGCATTGCTCGCTTCGGGCATACTGGTAGCAGCCGTACTCTACGGCATCGTGCCGGGTATCGTGAAAGTGGGCGGCTGGTTCGAACTGCTCTTCGTCAACACGCTGGGCATGTCCTTCAACACGGGTGTCATCGTATATATCATCCTGTTGGCAGCCTGCCTCATCTGGGGTATCTACGAAAGCTATACCGAACGCAACAAGGCACGTATGGCACTCTCGTTCATACTCACCATCGCCATGCTGGGTATCCCGTTCTACGGACACGGTACCAGCTCGGTAGTTATCGGTATCATTGTCATTGCCGCATTGTGGCTCTACCTCCGTCCGAAGACGCAGGCAGCCGTCAAAGAGAAATTCCGCGTATCGGCACGCACGCTGAACACCTCGCTGCTCTGCACCATGATGATTGTCATCGGATATTCCTCGTATGCACTTATCGTCATCCGCTCCACCGCCAACACGCCGATGGACCAGAACTCTCCGGAAGACATCTTCACACTGGGCGAATACCTGGGACGCGAGCAGTATGGCACACGCCCGCTGTTCTATGGCCCTGCCTTCTCCTCGCAAGTGGCACTGGACGTGAAAGACGGTTACTGCGAACCGCGCATCAAGTACAACGGCACGAAGTTCATCCGCAAGGAGAAAGCTACGCCCGACGAAAAGGATTCGTACATCGAAATCCCCGGACGCATTGAGTACGAATACGCCCAGAACATGCTGTTCCCGCGTATGTACAGCAGTGCCCATACACAACAATACCATGCCTGGCAGGACATCAAGGGTTACGATGTGCCCTATGACAAATGCGGCAACATGATTATGGTAAACATGCCCACACAGTGGGAAAACATCAAGTTCTTCTTCTCCTACCAGCTCAACTGGATGTACTGGCGCTACTTCATGTGGAACTTCGCCGGACGCCAGAACGACATACAAGGCAGCGGAGAAATTGAACACGGCAACTGGATTACCGGTATCCCGTTCATCGACAACTGGCTGGTGGGCGACCAGAGCCTCTTGCCTCAGGAACTGAAAGACAACAAGGGACACAACGTATTCTACTGCCTGCCCCTGCTGCTGGGGATCATCGGCCTGCTATGGCAAGCCTACCGTGGGCAGAAAGGCATCCAGCAATTCTGGGTGGTCTTCTTCCTCTTCTTCATGACCGGTATTGCCATCGTGCTCTACCTGAACCAGACTCCGAGCCAACCGCGCGAACGTGACTATGCCTACGCCGGTTCGTTCTACGCCTTCGCCATCTGGATTGGTATGGGTGTGGCAGGACTCGTCCGTCTGCTTCAAGACTATGCCAAGATGAAGGAACTGCCTGCTGCCGCCATCGTTTCCGTAGCCTGCCTCTTTGTCCCCGTGCAGATGGCAAGCCAGACTTGGGACGACCACGACCGCAGCGACCGCTACATGGCACGCGACTTCGGCCAGAACTACCTGATGTCCCTGCAAGAAAGCGGCAATCCGATTATCTATACCAACGGTGACAACGATACCTTCCCCCTCTGGTACAACCAGGAGACCGAAGGTTTCCGTACCGACGCCCGCACCTGCAACCTCTCGTACCTGCAGACCGATTGGTACATCGACCAGATGAAGCGCCCCGCCTACGACAGTCCTTCTCTCCCCATCACGTGGGACCGTATGGAGTACGTAGAAGGCACCAACGAATACGTCCCCATCCAGCCTGAGTACAAGAAAAGCATCGACCAGCTCTATGCCGAAGCCGAGAAGCAGGCACTGGACGGTAATCCCGAAGCACTGGTCAATGTAAAGAAAGAATTCGGTGACAACCCGTATGAGCTAAAGAATATCCTCAAGAACTGGGTGCGCAACAAGAATCAGGACTTGAAGGTGATTCCTACCGATAGCATCGTCATCAAGGTAGACAAGGAAGCCGTGTGCCGCAGCGGCATGATGATACCGGGCGACTCAATCCCCGACTACATGCACATTTCGCTGAAAGGCAAACGCGCCCTCTACAAGAGCGAGTTGATGATGCTCGAGATGCTGAGCGAGGCCAACTGGGAACGCCCCATCTATATCGCTGTCAGCGTAGGCAGGGAGAACCAGTTGAACATGGAGAACCACTTCGTTCAGGAAGGTCTTGCCTATCGTTTCACTCCGTTCGACACCAGTAAGACGGGCGTGACAATAGACTCCGAAAAGATGTACGACAACCTGATGAACAAGTTCAAGTTCGGTGGCATCGACAAGCCGGGCATCTATATCGACGAGAACGCCATGCGCATGTGTCACTCTCACCGTCGCATCTTCTCCCAACTCGTGCAGCAGCTGATGCGTGAGGGCAAGAAAGACAAGGCAAAAGCCGCCCTGGACTATGCCGAAAAGATGATTCCCGCCTACAACGTGCCTTACGACTGGCAGAACGGTGCCGTACAGATGGCAGAAGCCTACTACCAACTGGGCGAAACCGCCAAGGCGGACGAGATAATGAAAGCCCTTGCTGACAAGGCTGTAGAGTACTTGACCTGGTATCTGAGCCTGGACGACAACCGCTTCATGATTTCTACCCGTGAGTTTGAATACCACTGGGCTGTACTCGATGCCGAGGTGAAGGCCATGAAGAAGTACAACTCCAAGCTCGCCGAAATCTACGAGCCGAAGGTGGAAGAACTGTATAATATGTATGTGGACAGAATGAAGGAGTGAGAATAAGGATTAGGGATTAAAGGATTAGGGATTAGCCTGTGCAGTTCATCACTAATCATTAACCCCTAATCCTTAACCCCTAATCCTTAAAATCCCTAATCCCTTAATCCTTAATCACGTGTTTATAGAACAACCTCCTGAGTTTTTTCGCAAACTATATCCCGGTGCAGTCTGGAGGATGGACCCCAATGAAAAAGCCGTTTATCTGACTTTCGACGATGGCCCTATCCCCGAAGTAACTCCCTGGGTGCTCGACCTGCTGGATAAGCACAACATCAAAGCCACCTTCTTCATGGTAGGTGACAACATACGGAAGCATCCGGACGAATTCCGGATGGTCGTTGAGCGTGGGCACCGCATCGGTAACCACACCTTCAACCATATCCGTGGATTTGAATACACGGCCAAGAATTATCTGGGAAATACCGAACAGGCGAAGATTTTCATGGAAATGGGTGGGGACATCAATTGCAATGTGGAGAAGGTTCTCTACCCTCTCTTGTTCCGCCCTCCCCACGGCCATATGTTCGCCAACCAGTATCTCACGCTGAAACGAACCTACAAGATTGTGATGTGGGACCTCGTGACCCGCGACTACAGCAAGAAGCTGCGCGGTCCGCAAGTGCTTGCCAACGTGATGCGCTACGCCCGCAACGGCTCCATCATCACCTTCCACGATTCCCTGAAATCTTGGTGCAACGGAAACCTGCAATACGCACTGCCACGCGCCATTGACTTCCTGAAGGAAGAGGGATATGAATTCAAAGTATTATAAACTTGAAACAGCAGAAAGTTACCAACATCTGCTGTCACAATAAATTCCACATAAAATAAGAAGGGGTTGTCTCGGCAAAAGGCAACCCCTTACATTTTATAGGCTCATGTCCTGTTCCACAAGAATAAACAGATGTTTTATAATTACCAAGTAAATGTACATCTGTATTCATCCCACTGGTCTTTTACAACCAGTTCCGTAGGATAACTGTCGGAATTCAATGTCCATGTAAAATACATATCGGACACAGAGTCCTCGCCATTGTATGTATAATGCCCTACAAGCGGCAGATGTTTCGTAGCCTTACCAAGCATGCCTCCATAATAGGCATATATCATCTCGTCCATATCCACATCCAGTATTTCATCAAACAACATCAGGCAGCCCTTATTCTCGATAGGAGCTGTTATATTATCCGTCGTATAGTCTATGGCAGCACTATACTCCCACTCGTCATTGCTGTCGATAATTCCGTCACCATTGAGATCCCCACTAGCTACATAACGTGTGGAAGTCTTCACCACATCTCCATCCTTATAGGTGATGTTCGTTATTTCACCATCGCTTTCAGAGCGTTTCATTACAACCAGATGGCCTTCAGTGTCGTATTCCATCTCCCAAGTAAACTCATCGGCATCGGGAGTACCAGCGTGGTCTATTGAGTTGCAAAATTCCACATAACCATCGCTGTTGAGCTGCAAGTTCAGTTCTGTAACATCGCCCTCTTCATCCGTCACGGTGATTCTTGCTCGGTCCTTTGCAACATCTGCCTTTGTAGTAGCGGGAAAGTACTCAAAGACGGCTTTATCCCCATCCTCAGTTGTAATGTTCGTCACCAGCCCTTCTTCATTGTGAGAAATCGCCATGCCCGAAACCGACTTCGGAAGCCCTCCCGTAAACACTTGCGAAGGATTGACCACAGTGGCGGTGTTTTCGCCACCCTCACCATTCTCATTTTCGTCATCGTCACTGCAAGCAGTGAATCCCAAGCACAACGCCACACCCAACATGGAGGCAGCCATCATTTTAAACATTTTCATAAGTTACAAATCTTGTTTTATCCCCATCCCTCTAAGGAAAATCCATAATAACAAAAGTATAAGGAATGCCGTCCGTATCTCACGACAACAAGACTCTGCCATTCAAACCCGGACAGATACTTTTGGCCATTTATCATTCCCAGACAAAGCTTAATATTTTTTGCAAAGTAATAAACTTTTCCTTTCACTCCTTGTCACTGAAAAAGGTGATTTTTCAGCCACATACAGAAAAAATTCAGCATCTCCAATAAAAAGCAAAATGAATAAGACGTATATTTGCAACAACTAAGCACAGATTGAATTCCACTAAAATATACCGATATGAGGGTACGCCATACTAAGCTATTATCACTCCTCTTTTCTTTAACCACTATCCTGCTTCACGCCGGAGAAATACCAACAGACACTCTGTTGGCACACTTCTACAACCGGGCAGCCAATCTCATGGAAGAAGGACACTACGATGAAGCGCAACGTAGCTTCGACAGCGCCTTTGCCACCCGGAACGTAAAGCACTCCTTCATGTATCCCATCTTGCTGAACGAACAAGCCACACTACTGATCTATGTGGGAAAGACAGAAGAAGCCTTTGCCATGAAAAAAAATGTGCTCCCCTACCTGCCGCAGATAGATGATTTGGAAAAGCACATCAGCGTATACAACGATTTGGGCCTCCTCTACCGTCAGCACCAAATGAATGACTCTACACTCTACTATTACAATAAAGCACTGGACACTGCCTTGCAATACGGAGACGAAAGCTGGATAGCCCACATCTGCAACAATGTGTCCATCCTATACTTCAATATCAGGCAGCTGGACGAAGCCGAAAAGTATACCGACATGGCCGCCGAACATGCCGCCAGAACCGAAGACCCATTCGTAGCCTTCACCACCTGGCAAATCAGGGCAACCATAAAGGCTGAACTGAACAAGCTGGATGATGCTGAAAAATCCAACCGCAAAGCCTGGAACATTGCCTGCCACGGAGAGGGAAACGAAGACCTATGGAAGATACGCTGCCTGCCCGGCATGCTGAGACTCTTTGAACGAAAAGAACAACCCGATTCCATAGACCACTACTTGAAATTGGGGAACAAACTACTACAACGGGTACCATCCAACTCCATCGCTGCCATAGGATTCATACAATCGAGGGCAGCCACCGAAACAAACCGCAAAAACTATGCCCGCGCCTTGAAGGACTTCCACTGGCTGCGTAACCGGAAAACCGGTACCGAGCCCAAAACATTATTTACACAAATGGCACGATGCTACGATGCCTTGGGAAACCCCAAACTGGCCTACACCTATATGGATAGTGCCCGCATGTGGACTGATACGCTGGCACAGCACAATCTGACGCAACAAATGGCAGAATTCAACGTGAAATATCACACACAAGAAAAGGAATTGGAGATAGCCCACCTGCAACAAGAACAACTGGAACACCAAGCCTTCCTGCTAAAAGCCTCCATTGCTGTAGCCCTTCTGTCCGGTCTTGCTCTCATTACTTTGTTGACGCTCCGCCACAAGAAACGAATAGCCGAAAAGAAGATTGAACTGCTAAAGCAAGAAAACGAACTGAACTCGGCACGCCGTTACATTGAAGGGTTGGAAGAGGAATGCAAATATTTTGCCAAGGAACTGCATGACGGCATAGCCAACGACCTGCTGGGGCTGCAAATGAAGATAGAAACTTCTGCCGGCAAAGGGAATGAGCAGGAACTGGCCTCACTCGTCAGCAAACTGAGAAACAACGTGCGGAATATCTCACACGAACTGATGCCTCCCGAATTCGAGCATCTCAGTCTAGACCAGATACTCGACCGTTATGCTGCCAAACTGACCGAGAACACCGGCATAGAGGTCAGCTATCATCCAACGGAGAACAACGCATCACGCCATCTTCCCAATGAAACCGCTTATGAGCTGTACCGCATCGTACAAGAGCTCACCATGAACATCGTGAAACATGCCTCAGCCAGTCATATAGTCATCAGTCTCCGTGCCGACAATGAAAATAAATATACCCTGCAAATTACAGACAACGGTAAGAATGCAAACAAGCAACAAACAGCAACAAACAACAATGACGGCATAGGATTGCACACCGTAAACGACCGTATCAGAGCCATCAACGCTACCGCCAATGTATGCTCGTCAACAGAAAACAACGTTTTCACCCTACTGCTTAACATAAACGAATGAAACCAAACAAAGAAACATACAGAATACTGGTAATAGATGACCACCCGATTGTTGCTGAAGGCATCATCGCATTGGCCTCGCAACTCGAAGGAGTGACGTGCAAAGGAGCCACTTGTGCAAAAGACGTGGAACAACTGACCCTCAAAGAGAGATTCGACCTTTGCATCATTGACCTTGAACTACCGGATATGAATGGATTCCAACTCATATCCCACCTTCACAGCCAGATACCCGAATGCGGCATTTTAATCTATACCATGCATGAAGAACCTTGGATCATAGCCAAATTATCCACCCTAAACATCAACGGAGCTGTTTCAAAAAATGCCAGCACCAGCGAATTGAGAGACGCCATCAGTACACTGAAAAACGGAACCAGATACTTCAGCAATGTTTTCAGCGAACTGGACAAGGAAAAACAAAACACCCTACCACATGCACTTCCCGAATTGTCGAGACGTGAAAAAGAAGTGCTCGCCTATCTCTCGCAAGGACTGAGCACTTCTGAAATATCCCAATTACTATTTCTCAGCATCAATACAATACAGACTTACCGGAAGCGCCTGATGGAAAAACTGGAGGCCAAAAACGTTGCAGAACTTGTCTACAAGGGGAAGAGCTTATTCTGAGAACACTTGTCATTCGCCCGGACAGTTACAAGCCTCCAGCTTCTCAAGCTTCTCCGTCTGAAAAGGAAGAAAATCAACTTAGCGGATACTCACCGTCATCGGATTGCGCACCTTCTGTGCAAAATCAGCCATGTATCGGTTCCAGGCTTCAGCAGTCTTGATGTCCGCGCGGTCCCAGGCAAAGCCCCAGTAATACACGTAGTCAGCGCCCGGCTCATAGTCGCTGACAACCAGTACATGACCGTCCGCATTGTTACGCATCTTCTTCTCCTCTATGGGGAAAAGCACGGTTTTGGCTTCCTTCACAACGGCAGGGAAAGCGGCCCCCATAAATATCTTGCCATTATCCGGTCCGGTAGTGGGGTCTACATACGTCATATAGCCACCGGCGGCATCAGCCACCACAGCACCGTCCGGTTCGTGCAGCACAATACCGGTAACAATGGGCAAAGATTCCTTTAGATTGCTATACGAAACGGCAGTACGGTTCAGATGAGAACCGGCATCCAGCGTAATCAGACGTGTTTCCACCACCGCAGTATCCCCTTTCACAGCCAACGGATTGAACTCCAGCTTCACGGTGAAGCGCAACGGACCGTTGTCCAGCACCTCCTGCGTCTTGTAGCACCACGGATAGATAATGGTATCATTCACCATCAATGCAGACACTCCAGCTCCCAATGTTGGACCTACTGCATAGCAGTCCATGCCATAACCGTGGTCTATATGATAGGAGAATGTGCGTACCAGCTCATCGGCTGCCTTCGGGTCTGTCTTGCGCAATTCATTAACCTGCTTCCAGGAGTCTGCATCCAGTTCCTTGGCATACATGTCTTCCAGTACCGGTGCAGCAGTGCCTCGCTTCGTGAACAAGTCGTAGCCGAAACCGCGTTCACCCCTTGCCTGCAATGCAGGACCGTAGGCACGGAAGCCTACCAAGTCGTTCTCCCAGGCCATGTCGTCCAGACGTTCGGGATACTGCCGCCCACAAGCCCTTACCTCCACATCGACGGGAGTACCGGCCTGGACGGTATATGCAGCCGATGCATTGGCAGCTACCGTCGCAGGGAAGATTAATTTGTCATCGTAGGTCACTTGGTAAGGCACCTGCTCCCCTTCGACATTCAGAACCACAATCTGTGCGGTGTCTGCCAGATTCAGAAGGTTTGAGATTTCGGTCATGGACACCTCTACCATCTCATCGGAACGGTCCATCGCTAACGGATTGGTTACCGTAATAGTCACTATCTTGCTATCGTTGCAAGCAAGACAGCAGAGGGCCGCCATACATAATAAAAGAAAGTTTCTCATATAATCATTGCTTTTTCCTAATCAGTTGTATAACTTTCTTTTAGGCGCGGATTTCGCGGATTATACGGATTTTCCTTATCCTTTCCGCGAAATCCGCGTAATCCGCGCCCAAAAGAAAAAGGTGACAAGTGACATTATCCTGCCACTTTATCACCTTCTCAATTATCCTTAAATTTATTTCGGTTGCTTTCCGATATAAGCCAAGATACCTCCGTCTACATAGAGGATGTGACCGTTTACCGCATTAGAGGCTTCCGATGCCAGGAACACTGCCGGACCGGTAAGTTCTTCCGGAGCCAGCCAGCGGCCTGCCGGAGTCTTGGCGCAGATGAACGAGTCGAACGGGTGACGGCTACCGTCGGCCTGCTTTTCACGCAGCGGAGCAGTCTGCGGGGTAGCGATGTAACCCGGACCGATACCGTTACATTGGATGTTATATTCACCATATTCAGAGCAGATGTTGCGAGTCAGCATCTTCAAGCCACCCTTGGCAGCGGCATAGGCCGACACAGTCTCACGACCCAGTTCGGACATCATAGAGCAGATATTGATAATTTTACCGTGGCCCTTCTTCATCATGGCAGGCAGAACAGCCTTTGATACGATGAACGGAGCATTGAGGTCGATATCGATTACACGACGGAAGTCAGCAGCCTCCATCTCGTGCATAGGAACACGGCGGATGATGCCGGCATTGTTTACGAGGATATCAACAGAGCCTACTTCCTTTTCAATCTGGGCTACCATGGCCTGAACAGCAGGTTCATCTGTCACATCACATACATAACCGCGTGCCTTGATACCCTTTTCAGTATAGGCAGCCAAGCCTTTGTCTACCAACTCCTGGTTGATATCGTTGAAACAGATAGTTGCTCCTTGCTCTGCAAAAGCTGAAGCGATAGCAAAACCGATACCATAAGAAGCACCTGTAACAAGGGCTACTTTACCTTCCAAAGAAAAATTCAAATACGGATTCATAACGTTAAATTATTAAGTTTAAATAAGTGATATTCTATTTATGTACGATTTGCAAGTAGTTTATACTCAATGGAAACTTTATTTTGGGAGAATGCCTTCCCTATAAGGAAATCGCAGCGAATGCTTTTCATATCGTAGCTTTTCACATAATCGGGATGCTCAGCATAGCGAATTTCATAGTTCGTTTTCATGATTGCACTACATTTAATAGGTTATAACTTCAGCCATCAAATACACATCGTTTGCGTACACGATGCAAATGTAACAAAAGAAAATGGAGAAACCGTATAAATTTGTGTCAATTATATAGCAATATCGTTCAAAGATTCGTAAAAAGAAAAAATCTATACCTATAGTGCCAACAAGAGGGGGAAAGAATAACAAAAAAACCCACTAAAACTTGCGATTTTAGTGGGTTTTTAGCTGCAATTAGCTGTATCGTAGTTGGACTACCAGGATTCGAACCTGGACAAACAGAACCAAAACCTGTTGTGCTACCATTACACCATAGTCCAAACATAGGGCTTTCTGTTAAAAAGCGGTGCAAAGATAAAAGGAAGCCCCGAAATATCCAAATATTTCGGGGCTATTTTTACTGCCGAAGCATCATTTCCTTAATTACTTCTCTTTAGGCTACCGTTATTTGGCGATAATCAGATAGTAATTCTTCTTGCCGCGCTGTACCAGCAGGTATTTTTCGTCCAGCAGGTCGGCTGTCGTAATCACCTGGTCGAAAGCAGCCAGTTTCTCCTTATTCAGAGAAACGCCACCGCCTTGCACCAGCTTACGCATCTCGCCCTTGGAAGCGAATACAGCAGCATTATCCACGAACAAATCCACCGCCTTCACACCGGCAGCCAGTGCATCACGGGATATTTCGAACTGGGGAACACCCTCGAACACAGCCAGCAGCGTATCTTCGTCCAACTTCTTCAGTGCATCGGAAGTTGCATTGCCAAACAAGATGTTGGATGCATCCACAGCAGCGTTATAGTCCTCTTCGGAATGAACCATGATAGTCACTTCCTTGGCCAGGCACTTCTGAAGGACGCGCAAATGGGGAGCAGCCTCGTGCTCGGCCGTCAGAGCATCAATCTCCTCCTTGGACAGTGCAGTGAATATCTTTATGTAGCGTTTGGCATCCTCGTCGCTCACGTTCAGCCAGAACTGGTAGAACTTATATGGAGAAGTGTAGCGCGGGTCGAGCCAGATGTTTCCGGACTCTGTCTTGCCGAACTTGCCACCGTCGGCCTTCGTAATCAGCGGGCTGGTCAGTGCAAATACCTCCCCACCGTTCGTACGGCGAATCAGTTCGGCACCGGTGGTGATGTTACCCCACTGGTCGCTGCCACCCATCTGGAGCTTGCAGCCTTTGGTTTCATACAGATGAAGAAAGTCGTACCCCTGCAACAGCTGGTAGGTGAATTCCGTGAAGGAAAGACCGTCACGTGCCTCACCGTTCAGACGCTTCTTTACAGAATCTTTCGCCATCATATAGTTCACGGTGATGTGCTTACCCACTTCACGGGCAAAATCGAGGAAAGTGAAGTTCTTCATCCAATCGTAGTTGTTCACCAACTCGGCACGGTTGGGGGCATCCGAATCAAAATCCAGGAACTTGGAGAGCTGGGCCTTCATACCGGCCAGGTTGCGCTGCAACGTCTCTTCCGTAAGCAGATTGCGTTCGGCAGACTTTCCGGAAGGGTCACCAATCATACCCGTAGCACCGCCAATCAGTGCCAACGGCTTGTGTCCGCAACGCTGGAAGTGACGCAAAATCATCACACTGCAAAGGTGCCCGATGTGCAAAGAGTCCGCAGTAGGGTCGAAACCAATGTATGCAGTCACTTGTTCCTTAGCCAGAAGTTCTTCCGTACCCGGCATCATATCGTGGAGCATGCCACGCCATCTTAATTCTTCTACAAAATTCATCGAATGATTAAGTTATCTGATTAATTATTTAAGTGATTATCTATGAATTGTTTGATTCCTATTTTAATCTGCGCAAAAATACGACTCTTTATTCGAAGAAACAACTCTTAGGGTTTAAAAAAGACTTTGCAGACATTTCTCCGGAGTGTTTCTCCAAGCTCCTCGGGAGAGATGCCGCGCACTTCGGCAGCGCGTGCATACAATTCCCCGATGGAAACTTCGCTTTCATCCGTTTCGATGAACAGCCGGTCGGCAGGTACCCGGCACAAGGCTGCTTCCTGGTATTTCTCCCCGAATGAAAGGTAAAAGCCATGTTTCAGATATTCCTCCACCAGCGCCGCCTTGCCACGGAAACCATGTATTATCCACGGATTCGACGGGCGCAAGTCCCGCTTCACCTTCAGCAGTTCATCAACCGCCTTCACCAGATGAATCACCAGCGGCTTTCCCACTTCCTCTGCCAAACATGCCTGGCACCTGAACACTTCCACCTGCAAATCCATCGGAGCATCTGCCAGCTTGTCCAGCCCGGCTTCGCCCACGGCAAGTACTTGGGGATGGCGCACTAACTCCTCCAGGCCGCACACCCTGCTAGCCACAGCACCTTCAACTCCTGAGTGTTCACCTCCACTCCGACCTATATGCCAGGGATGTATCCCCACCGAATACCATCCGCCGCTCTGTGGAGAGAACGTTTCGGGATAGCAATTTGCAATGGCAGTTCCGGGTACTTGCGGAAGCCGGTGTGTATGTATGTCAACTGGAATATTCATGGAACGGGATCATATCCGGAACCTCCCCAGGGATGGCAGCGCAGAATGCGCCTGACTGCCAGACAAAACCCCTTGAAAGGTCCGTGTTTCTTGATGGCCTCCACCGCATATTGCGAACAAGTGGGGGTAAAACGGCATGAAGGCCCTATCATGGGCGATATGCACTTCTGATAGAAATAGATGGGAAGCAGCAGCAGATATGAAAGCAGACGCTTCATGACACCTGCGGAGTTTGCTCAGCTTCAGCATTTGCCGCTACCTTCTCGGCAATGCGTGCCAAAGCTGTCTTCATACGGTCCTCAATGACAGAAGAGTCTACCAACTGGTCCGAAAGATAGATGAAGGCCACGGCCAGACGGCACTTTTTTTCCGTCAGCACGGCCAGCAGTCCGTGTTTGTTCATGCGGTAGGCTTCACGTATCTGGCGTTTCACGCGGTTGCGCTTCACCGCCCGCTTGAAACGGCGTTTCGAAACACTTACAAGAATGGAAACGGGTGCCTCCAGCTCCTCCACCGGCAGATACACCACACGCAAAGGGAAAACCGAAAACGAGCGTGAGCCGCCCGCAAACATCTTCTCTATCACTTTCTTCTTGTCCAACCGTTCGGACTTACGCAAGGTATTTGGCATGGGGTGATGAGTTATAAGTTATGAGTGATGAGTGATGGGTGATGAGTTATGAGTGATAAGTTATGGGGCGATACAAAAACGAGCTACAAGTACCTGGCGACATAAAAGCACAACCACTTGTAGCTCAATTTTATAAATCCATTGTTATGCCTACAAGCTATAAGCAAATCACTCATAACTTATAACTCATAACTCTTTTTACTTTCCTTTATTATTCTCCTTGATAAACATGTCAAGCGCCGCCGTCATTGAGGGTGCCTGCACGCTGGGAGCTTCCAGATCAAGACGAAGTCCGGCATCACGGACTGCCTGGGCAGTGGTAGAGCCGAATGTTCCGATCTTGATTTCCTTCTGGTCAAAATCAGGGAAATTCTTCTTCAAGGCACTGATGCCTGCCGGACTGAAGAACACCAGCATGTCATAATCAAAAGCCTCATCTGCAGCAAAGTCATTGCTGACAGTACGGTACATGACAGCTTCCGTGTGCTGAATCTTATTCTTATCCAGCAGATTCTTCACGTCATCATTGTGTACATCCGACATTGGTACCAAGTACTTTTCAGTCTTATGCTTAACAATGGAAGGTATCAAATCGTCAATCTTCCCGGTGTTTCCGAAGAAAATCTTACGCTTACGATACTGCACATACTTTTGGATATACAGAGCAACGGCCTCCGTCACGCAGAAATACTTCATTGTTTCGGGAATTGTCACACGCAATTCTGTACACAAGTGGAAGAAATGATCAATAGCATGACGCGAAGTAAAAATAACGGCAGTATGATCCAATACCGAAATTTTCTGTTGTCTGAACTCTTTCGCTGAAAGGCTCTCCACTTTGATAAATGGGCGAAAATCTATTTTCACACCATACTTCTCGGCGATGTCGTAGTAAGGAGATTTCTCTGATGCCGGTTTCGGCTGCGACACAAGTACTTTCTTAATTTTCAACGTCCTAAAATTTTATTATCAAATAACTGTTTAGCTGCATCACACCTTGATATAACACAAAACAAGGCATGATTTCAAGGGCACAAAAGTACACAATTAAAAGCAAACCGCCATATAAATTGTTACAAAAAAGCTTTAACCACTTGTATAACATCAATATTATAGCAAAACAGGCTAAAATCAATCCGATTATTATCGTCAGCTGCAAACTCAAATCAAAATAGACTACGAACAGGGCAAACGGGAAAAGGGCGAATCCCAAGTAATAAAGTAGCGTAGAATAGGACTCAAGCCATAGCGTTGTAACACTTTCGTCAAAAAAAATCCAACCCAGAAAAGAGTAGAGCATCCACTTCAAGCACAAATAGAAGAGACACACACCGATGTAAATCCCCAGCAGAAGCCCCGGCGACACATGACGTACCAGTTCCGGCTGTATATCATTGAAGTAGCTGAAGATACAGACACCCGCAAGGATGCAAGTCTGCAGGATGAGCAGCAGCAAATAGCGCATATCGGCGGCTGTGGAAGTGGCAAATATGCTGGTACGTTCGCGATGAAGCAGGAAATCCTTCACCAGTTGCAGCAGGAACTTGCGGCTGCGTGACAAGACATAGGCCGACAGAAAGAAACAGCACAAAAGGACCACGGTGATGCCATCGTCCATTCTCGGAGAATATGGAATAGGAATCCCCTCCATCCCCACTACTGCCCAAGCCATCAACAGCCCTATCATATTGCAGCGAATTTACGGATGGAGGCGTCCCACAAGGGAGTGGTATATATCAGTTCCACGGCTTCCTGCGGTGTCTGCGCCACATGCCAGATGGCACCGTGCTGCGTACGCATGAAGTTTTCGTCCACCGCCTGCCGGAGCATATCGAGCAGAGGGTCGAAATAGTTCTTGACATTCAGTATCACAATCGGGTTCAGATACAGTCCGAGTTGCTTCCAAGTGATGATTTCCAGCAGTTCTTCCAGGGTGCCGCAACCACCGGGCAGGGCAATGATGGCATTGCTCAAGTCGGCCATTGTCTTTTTCCGTTCGTGCATGCTTTCCACTTCCACGAGTTGGGTAAGTCCGGTGTGATGCCATCCCTGCTCCACCATGAAGCGGGGAATGACGCCCGTCACCTCTCCCCCTGCCCGGAGTGCCGCATCGGACACAGCGGACATCAGTCCCATATTTCCCGCACCATTAATCAGGCGAATTTGCCGCTGCCCCAGCAAAGCGCCCAGCTCACGGGCTGCATCGAAATAAACGGAATCTATCTTTGTGCTCGAAGCACAATATACGCATACGGAATTTATCTTGTTCATCATCTTGCCACACCCTTTTTTAGGTATCGCCACAAAGGTACATGATTTCGGGGAGATTTGAAACAAGAGAGTCTTATTTCCAAAGTTCTTCCGGATTTGTGGTGCGGACGCTGTTCTCGAACAGCCATTGGGTGCCACCGCTCCGAACGGTAAATCCGACGGGAATAGGTGCAAGTCTCCGGTCACCCGGCAAGGGGTCGCCTGTTTCATCGTCCATGCGGCTCAGTTCATGCATGCTGTACCAATAGTTATTTTTGGCCATATACGTGTCATAGTATTGCCCTTCATTTGCTTTTCTGTTTATAGCCTTACACAGACCGTTCGATAGGAAAAAATACGAAAAAGCTCTTCCTTCTCACTCATATCTGTCAATTTTCCATAAATTTGCAATGGACCTAAAACATCATGATGTGAAATACAAACGTTGGATTTACTTAACCGTCACTTTCGTCATCATATTGGCAGGACTTGCTTCCCGGAAGTATGGCAATGCATTGCCTAAATTTATTGCAGAGTATATTGGCGATACACTTTGGGCAGCTATGGTTTATTGGGGATTACGCTTTCTCTTCCCTTCGGCATCCATACTCAAAGTGACCGCAATCTCCTTACTGTTTTCTTATTGCATAGAAATCAGCCAATTATACCAGGTCGATTGGGCGAATGCCATACGAAACACCACGCTCGGAGCATTGGTCTTCGGGCATGGATTTTTATGGTCGGATATGATATGTTATACTGTCGGGGTAATGTTATCTGCCACCGTAGATTCTTGCGCTTCCTTTTCTTCTTCGGATGAAGCAGTATAAAAACAAGACGCGGACAAAGGAACACAGATTCTATGCAAGCCGCTATTATCCCCGCCAAAAGCATTCGTAGGACACATTTCACGAGGCTACACCTTTTACTCCGGATGGCTACACCCTTTCTATGCGATGGTATAGCCATCTGCAAAAAAGGGTGTAGCCCGGCACGGAGGATAGTTACAACATTAGAAATGGTATGACTGTTATATGACAAAAAAATATCCTAACATGCAAGATATGGGATATCTGATGTTAGGATAACGATAAAAATAGTCAATTCATATCAAGGCAAGACGGCCTAATTATCAATACAAAAGAGACTGCGTTTGTTTATGATAAACTGCATTTTTCTTTTGAAGATTTACGGCTATTGACAAGAGAAGCTACTAAATAAAAGATATTAATGATTACATAGCATAGAAAAAACTTCCACACTTTAATCGTTTCTTTTAGCCACTCCTCAACCCATAAGATATCAATCTTATCCCCACATCGATTTTCAATCTCATATTTATAACTAATTTCACAATTAATAATTGCGTATATAATTAATAATGAAAGAATTATTGATGTGGCAACAAACACAATTCTAAGCCATTTCATAATCTATCTTGTTTTATAAACTACACCTCCTGGTTTGGATATTCTCACTAAATGATTCTGCATTGATATTGGAAGAACAAATCTGTTGACAATAGGAATAGTAGTCCATGTTCCCAAATTACTTGTTTGTTGTAGC
This sequence comes from Bacteroides sp. RTP31139st1_H2_RTP31139_211217, assembly GCF_040227615.1. Lineage (NCBI taxonomy): Bacteria > Pseudomonadati > Bacteroidota > Bacteroidia > Bacteroidales > Bacteroidaceae > Bacteroides > Bacteroides sp. RTP31139st1_H2_RTP31139_211217. The sequence goes on from NZ_JBCNZM010000028.1 coordinate 26,938, forward strand.
CTTGTCCCTTTCAGAGCATTTGACCCACTTTTATTCAACACGTCATATACCATTGTTGTACAATTATTACTTGTCAGCTTATATTCATCAATAATACGAGCAGAAGAACTGTTATAATAATCACTTTTAGGATTATCTGGCATTGTAGTTGACATATTAAACTTTTCGTCTAAAATATTAGCAACTTTTTCATCTGCCACATCTGTTACTACAAATACAGACATTCCACCAGCTGCTTTTTTTGTCATTGTAAGCTTTTGCTTCATCCCCCATTAACTTTAAAAGAACACCGGAACCATTTCCTAAAGAATTAGAGCTTCTATCTGGCCCTTTATTAGTTCCATTGTATCGTCCGTAGCTATAAACAGTCATATTAGATCCTTCACCAACACTAATCCATGTGTGACCAAAGGACTGAGTTTCAGTGCAAATTCTAATACTATCTCCATTCACATCAATATTAACAACCGGACTATTCGCCCCGTACTGATACGGAGACATCGAATAATACTTCTCGGCAAATCTGTCATTAGTCGTAAACCTTCCTAACGCCGTATCATAATGTCTCGCCCCATAATCATACCAATTCAAACCCTTCTTATTGTCAAACTCCTTGCCGTTATACTTGTAAGGCTGGGTATTGCCTGTAGTGCCAAAAACACCGCCGAAAGGATAGTAATGATTCGTCTCCTCTACAGTACCTGACTGGTTGATTACTACACGGTTGTTGCCTTGATGGTCCTTCAGATAGTAATGATACTGCTGGGTACCGGCCAGGTTGATGTAACCCTCTTCTGTGAGTAACAACTTCTGAGTACCGTTTTCATAGATCACATTACCGCAATAGTCAGTCGTTGTGGTTGTACTGCCTATCTTATGGACTGTTCTCAGTTTCGTGCCGTCAGCACCATAAGTATAGGTAATCGTGCTACCATCACTGAACGATACCGTACTGGGCAAATTTAATACATTATATTGAATATCGGCAATTCCCTTATTCAAATCTTTCGTTAAATTACCATTGACATCGTAGGCATACTCCCCTGCGGCGCTTGCACCGTTCACAAAGGCAGTGTTTGTACCGTATGCAGCGGTACTCACCGCATCCTCCACACAGCTCAACTGATTACCGGTCAATGTGTAAGTCAGGTTATCAAGCAGGCCGTAGGCACTGGCACCAGTCTGGCCATAACGTTGCAAACTCTTGATGTTACCGTTCTTGTCATAACCCGTAACGTTCTCTGAGAAGCGATTCGCATTTGTGCTGATACTTGCTGTCTCGCCATAGGTAGCGTTCAGCATCCGGTCAAGACCGTCATAAGTGAATTTGTAACCACGGACTGTACTTTCGTTCCCGGACTTCCAGGTCATGCTGCTGATGCTGCCGTTGTACTTCGCAGTACCTACACCCGTGTTGTAGTACAGGTTCTGCGTGAAGCGTGTGCCGCTGATTCCCGTCAGCCAGCTACGCAGGTTGTAGGTATAAGTCAGCTTGTTGGTGCTCGTACCGTGATACTGCTTGGTCAGTAAACGACCGAAGTTGTCATAAGTCGCATCGTACAGAGTAATCGCAGTACTGCCAAGACTATGCTGCACTTTGCTTATTCTGTCCGCATGGTCGTAGGTATAGGTATATACTTCCGTGCGCGTGGTCTTTCCGCTGGCAGTATGTGTATGTGTCACACCAGACGGCTTGTTGGAGAAAGTATAAACCGTACTTGTGATGTCGTAACCACTGAGCAAGTTGTTCTGCACAAGCACGGTAGGACTGGAAGAAGGATTCCCCCCTGCAGGGTCAGCCGTCCCAGACTGTCGTACAAATAATACATATAGGAAATGTTATCCAGATAGGAAGTGCCCGTGCTGTTAAGCATCCGGAGAGTACGGATGTAGTCCTGCATGACCTACATCATTTGATAGACCTAAAAAACTATCCTAACATACAAGATATAGCATATCTGATGTTAGGATAGTAATTAAATAAATCTCATTGAAAAAAGGCAACTTATATTAGAGTAATATTTTTTATTTAGTATGCAAAAGCTTTATAATCTCACCATTACTTTTTCTTATTTCCACATAAGATTGTCCACAGAAAGTCAGCGCACTATCATTTCCATTAGGAATATGCCCTTCTATTACCCATATTCCATTTACCAAGTTAACAGAAAAAGGTTTTTCTTTCTCTATACTTTCCTTTCCATAAATTTCCAATAGTACGCATTCCGCTATCTTTACTGCAATATCCGCTGTAGGTATAAATCCCTCTGCAGGAACATAGCTTTTCATATCAGTATAAAAATCTGTTGAGAGACTATCATTCATTACATACTCAATCTGTTGAGATGATTGTTGATCTTCTCCGACCTTCGATGTACTGTTTGTACATGACATCGCAAATAGCATTAAAGCAAAAAAATAAGTCCTATACATATTGCTATCTTTTTAAAATACCCAATGAATATGTTCTCTCTGGCTAACAGGAATGTTTAAATCTGGCTTTTGTAGCAATTCTTTCATTCTTTGTTTACCCTTTTCAGCAGGAATATCTTTCGGATTAATATTATTCTTTCGTTTAGGATCTTTGGGATCACTAGGAAGATCACTAGTCACTATTGATGTTTTCTTACTATAAGGATTATATTCTAACAAATCGCCACTCGGCGTAGCCAAATAACCATTTTCTTTTGTTTTCTCAATATATTTTATATCAGCTTTTGAGAATTTATTATTTATATGCTCTGCGTCCGCGTCTCCATGCGAATGAATCGATCCTACAAATCTCTCACCGTTAGGAGGTAAGCTTATAGATACGCTGTGCTCTCCTTCATTGGCTGCACTATAAGAATATCCCTTTAGCTTTCCCTTTTGCTTAACTTCATAAATAGAAGAGCCCATTTCACGTTTACGTATAATAGATGCACCATTATAATACATACCCCAATCTTTAGCTGCTGCTCTTTTAGTCTTAAACAGATCACCAGGAGCATATTCCATACCATTTGGGTCTATGAACTTTACCGGATTATCGGCACAATAAGTATACGGACTCATCGAATAATATTTCTCTGCCAACGGGTCATTCGTCGTAAACCTTCCCAACGCAGCATCATAATGTCTCGCCCCATAATCATACCAGTTCAAACCCTGCTTCGTATCAAGCTCCTTACCGTTATACTTGTAAGGCTGGGTATTGCCTGTAGTGCCAAACACACCACCGAAAGGGTAGTAATGGTTCGTTTCCTCCACAGTACCAGACTGGTTGATCACTACACGGTTGTTACCCTGATGATCTTTCAAGTAGTAATGATACTGCTGGGTACCGGTCAGGTTGATGTAACCCTCTTCTGTGAGTAACAACTTCTGAGTACCGTTTTCATAGATCACATTACCGCAATAGTCAGTCGTTGTGGTTGTACTACCTATCTTATGGACTGTTCTCAGTTTCGTGCCGTCAGCACCATAAGTATAGGTAATCGTGCTACCATCACTGAACGATACCGTACTCGGCAAATTTAATACATTATATTGAATATCGGTAATTCCCTTATTCAAATCTTTCGTTAAATTACCATTGACATCGTAGGCATACTCCCCTGCAGCGCTTGCACCGTTCACAAAGGCAGTGTTTGTACCGTATGCCGCGGTACTCACGGCATCCTCCACACGGCTCAACTGATTGCCGTTCAGGGTGAAAGTCAGATTATCAAGCAGGCCGTAGGCACTGGCACCAGTCTGGCCATAACGCTGCAATCCCTTGATATTGCCGTTCTTGTCATACCCCGTAACGTTCTCCGAAAAGCGGTTGGCGTTCGTGCTGATGCCTGCTGTCTCGCCATAAGTAGCATTCAGCAGACGGTCCAGTCCGTCATAAGTGGACTTGTAGCCGCGGACGGTGCTTGCCGTTCCTGCCTTCCACGTCATGCTGCTGATGCTGCCGTTATACTTGGCAGGCCCGTTGCCGGTGTTATAATACAGATTCTGCGTGAACTTCGTTCCGCTGATGCCCGTCAGCCAGCCGCGTACATTATAGGCGTAAGCCTGCCTGTCCGCGTCGGAGCCGTGCAGCGACTTCGATTGCAGACGACCAAGGTTATCATAAGCATAGGCAGCAAGCGTCACCTTCGCCCCTCCCAATGTATGCTCCACCTTGGAGAGCCTGTCTGCATGGTCATAGCTGTAAGTGTATGCTTCCGTCCGGCTGTCCTTCCCGCTTGCCGTGTGCGTATGCGTCACCGTGGCAGGCTTGTCCGTAAAGGTATAGACCGTGGATGTCACGTCGTACCGGTAACGGAAAGCGTACCGCTCCAAGTCAGCATGCTCCTATATGAAATTCCCTGCTTACATCCAACATAAGCAGGGAATTGTTTAGATTATAGAATCAGAGATTCTTAATATATCAATATTCGAGCCAAAAATAATCAGGTGTACGTAAAGTATCCCACAACAAAATACCACCGTTGGAGCTACATGAAATTACAATATTGGGAATATTATCAATCCGGTATCGGAACGTACTATCTATGACCCTTTTTCCACAATATAATACCGTATCCAGAGATGTGACACGTATCTTTATTTTTAAACTATCATATCCGCTTTTATCGAAACGGGTGATTTCCATTCCAAGCCAATCTTCATGGTAGTCCAATATTTGGTCATCCGTCTTGTTCACATACAGTCCATTAAAAACAAGGCTGTCATTCACCCAACATTGGATATAATCTTTACCGGTACGCTCCTTAAAACCAGTACCTACTCGAATCATGAAATCATTCTCTGAGTCCAAATGACCAATGCACGCCACCAGCATGGCAAGTATGATTATAAAAATAAATATACGTGTCTTCATATTACTGCCTTCTTTTAAGTTTTTGCCTCCAGTTAGGAATATGCCTATTCAACTTGTTATGGATATAATTATCTCGGACTGTTTGTATCTGAGAACGGTTTAACTGAGTTGCTTTAAGATAATCTCCATCAAAATCTTGAATAACTTTTTTCTGTGTCATCAAGTTTTCCACATTCATTGTATGCCCCAATCCTCCTGAATGACCAAGTTCGTGAGCAAAAGTCCGGTTATCATCATTGTTCAACATATTAGAAACCGCTTTCGTTCCTATTTTCACATCCAGACTATTTTTATAAGTCTCAGCCATAACTACACTTTTATCCGTTTTTGTCAACATATCTTGATCAACAATCTGCAAAACGTGTTCAGTGTCCTTTATATCATCCACCGAGTTGACAGTTCTCAATTGCATATCCATAGTCGAAACAAAGTCATCACCTGAAATCGTATATGCGGCATTCACTTGCTCTACTATTTGTCCAGCCAAAGTCTTTATATCAAGCTCCTTATTATTAGAATTATTTATCAAAGCCGCTCTTACCGTAATTTTATATTCTATCTTATCCGTTTCACGATTATAATGGGTTTGCACGCGCCAATCATTTCCATCCGGATCAATGCGACCGACAGGCTCATTTCCACAATAGACATAAGGAGATACTTTAAAATGTTTGTCATATAAAGCATCAACCGTTATAAACCTTCCCAACACCGCATCATAATGCCTCGCCCCATAATCATACCAATTCAAACCCTTCTTCGTATCAAGCTCCTTACCGTTGTACTTGTAAGGCTGAACATTGCCTGCACTTGCAAATACCCCGCCGAAAGGATAGTAATGGCTCGTCTCTTCTACCGTGCCGCTCTGGCTGATGACTACCCGGTTATTCCCCTGATGGTCTTTCAAGTAGTAGTGATACTTGCTGTCGCTCAAAGTAATATAACCCTCTTCGGTAAGAAGCAGCTTCTGGACTCCGTTTTCATAGATCACATTGCCGCAATAGTCAGTCGTTGTGGTTGTACTGCCTATCTTATGGACTGTTCTCAGCTTTGTGCCGTCGGCTCCATAAGTATAGGTGATGGTACTTCCGTCACTGAACGTTACTGCATTCGGCAAATTTAAGAAATTATATGTAATGCCGCTAATACCTTTGTTTAAATCTTTAGTTAAATTGCCGTTGGCATCATAAGAGTACTCATCGGCGGCATTGGCACCGTTTTTGAACTCGAAGCCGCCATTGTAGGTGGAAGCCGCTACCGCATCATCCACGCGGTTCAACTGATTGCCGTTCAAGGTGAGAGTCAGGTTGTCTATCATGCCGTAGGCGGTTGAAGAGAGTTGCCCGTAACGCTGCAATCCCTTGATGTTACCGTTTTTGTCGTAGCCCGTCACGTTCTCACTGAAACGGTTCGCGTTCGTGCTGATACCTGCTGTTTCGCCATAGGTGGCATTCAGCATCCGGTCCAGTCCGTCGTAGGTGAACTTGTAGCCGCGGACGGTGCTTTCATTCCCGGACTTCCAGGTCATGCTGCTGATGTTACCGTTGTAGCGGGCGGTACCCACACCCGTATTGTAGTACAGGTTCTGGGTGAAGCGCGTACTTGTGATGCCCGTCAGCCAGCTGCGGAGGTTATAGGCATACGTCAGCTTGTTCGCCGCAGAGCCGTGCAGGGACTTGGTACTCAGACGGCCGAAACTATCGTACGTATAGTCTGCCAGAGTTATTTTGGTTCCTCCCAAAGTATGCTCCACCTTGCTCACCCTGTCAGTATAGTCGTAGCTGTAAGTGTATACTTCCTCTCTTGTAGTCTTTCCGGAAGCGGGAAGTAAATAAAAAACTATCCTAACATGCAAGATATAGTAATATCTGATGTTAGGATAGCAATTAAATAGATTATTTCAAGAATATAAAATACTTATTTATTTAAGATATACAAAACTCCAGTTTCGCAATCTGTATTAAGATAAACTCCATGATGAAATAACAAATAAATCAAATATTTTTCTTCTGGATATGACAAACCAACAGAAAGTACACCTTTCTCATTAAAAAGCAAAGAAATAAGATTTTCTACTTTTCCTTTATAAATTGAATCTATGTATGGCTGTGGAGTTACCATACAGTCCATTTCCTTTAGTGAACAAAATGTAATGCTGTCTATACCCAATGTCTGTTCTAATAAAATTGGAAAAAGTTCATATCGATATTTCTTATTAGCTACCCCATCATTCAGAAATAGGTACATATCTCCTTCTCTTGGAACTATCGAATATACACTATCTTTGTATTCTATATTCATTGCAACAAAAGGACTTTGCCAAGTAGAATCAACAAACATATCTTCATACCTCTCACTTGTTTTATGTACACACATTACAAATAAGAGATTAATACCCAACATAAGGATAATCTTATTCCAACAGTTTTTGGGGTATTTTCCTTCCACGATATTCCGTTCTTTTTGCATCTCCTGTTCTTTTTCTAATTTTATTCTCAGTATTAATAGCACGAATTTCTCTCATGGGTATTCCATTTCCTATATTTTCATAAGACATAATACCTTTATCTACATCCGACGAATGCTGTAACTCATGGCTTAAACCAATTCTTGGTGTCCGATGATTTCCATTAATATCCGTTTTAACATCAGGGTCATAATTTATAATGCTTCCTTGCGGAATGTCTTTTTTAGCTTTTTCTCTATCAAATCCTGAAGAATTAGACTTTCCTCGTTTAGTCCTTGTTATTGAATGAACATTCTTACTTTTCTCCAGTTCAATAATCATCTCACCAATTTCCTTATCATCCTTCTTAAGTTGCTGCAAATCTGCTTTCACGTCCTTTTGATACTTGGTATCAAATCCAAAAAATATTCTCACATTATCTATCAAGCCATTAGGATTAGGATTTACAACAATTGTATCTCCATTCACATCTATGTTATTCACCGGATTATTCGCCCCATACTGATACGGAGACATCGAATAATACTTCTCGGCAAATCTGTCATTCGTCGTAAACCTTCCCAGCGCCGCATCATAATGCCTTGCCCCGTAGTCATACCAGTTCAACCCTTTCTTTGAGTCAAGCTCCTTACCGTTGTACTTGTAAGGCTGAACATTACTTGTACTTGCAAACGCCCCGCCGAAGGGATAGTAATGGTTCGTCTCTTCTACCGTACCGCTCTGGCTGATGACTACCCGGTTATTCCCTTGATGGTCTTTCAAGTAATAGTGATACTTGCTGTCGCTCAAAGTAACATAACCCTCTTCGGTAAGAAGCAGCTTCTGGACTCCGTTTTCATAGACCACGTTTCCGCAGTAATCGGTAGTGGTGGTAGTACTGCCTATCTTATGGACTGTTCTCAGCTTTGTGCCGTCGGCTCCATAAGTGTAGGTGATGGTACTTCCGTCACTGAAAGTCACCACATTCGGCAAATTTAAGAAATTATATGTAATGCCGCTAATACCTTTGTTCAAATCTTTAGTTAAATTGCCGTTGGCATCATAAGAGTACTCATCGGCAGCATTGGCACCGTTTTTGAACTCGAAGCCGCCATTGTAGGCGGAAGCCGTCACGGCATCATCCACACGGTTCAACTGATTGCCGTTCAAGGTGAGAGTCAGGTTGTCTATCATGCCGTAGGCGGCTGAAGAGAGTTGCCCGTAACGCTGCAATCCCTTGATGTTACCGTTCTTGTCATACCCCGTCACGTTCTCACTGAAACGGTTCGCGTTCGTGCTGATACCTGCTGTCTCGCCGTAGGTGGCATTCAGCATGCGGTCCAGTCCGTCGTAGGTGAACTTGTAACCGCGGACGGTGCTTTCATTCCCGGACTTCCAGGTCATGCTGCTGATGCTGCCGTTGTAGCGGGCGGTACCCACACCCGTATTGTAGTACAGGTTCTGGGTGAAGCGCGTACTTGTGATGCCCGTCAGCCAGCTGCGGAGGTTATAGGCATACGTCAGCTTGTTCGCCGCAGAGCCGTGCAGGGACTTGGTACTCAGACGGCCGAAACTATCGTACGTATAGTCTGCCAGAGTTATTTTGGTTCCTCCCAAAGTATGCTCCACCTTGCTTACACGGTCTGCATGGTCATAGCTATAGGTATAGACTTCCGTACGTGTGGACTTGCCGCTTGCGGTATGGCTATGCGTCACCGTGGCGGGCTGTCCCGTAAAGGTATAGACCGTATTAGTCACGTCATAACCGCCCAAAAGATTGTTCTGTACGACTTTAGTTACACGCCCCTTGACGTCATAGTAATAGCCTTTGTAAATTTTAGTACTGCTGCCGGATACAGTCACCGCGCTTCCTGTCAGGGAGCCTTTACTGTAGCCCGAAGTGTCGTTCGTGAACTGGCTCGTCGGGAAACCCGTACCGCCCAGTTCTGCACATGCACCACCTGATCGGAAGAAACCGTCTTGTTCGTGCACTCCCCCTGTTGCGTCAGCCGTCCACCGTTGTCATACACATACTCCGCGAGCTGCGCATCCGGAAGCTTCTTCCAAGTGCAGAGATTACGGTGGTCATCATACACACAATAGGTATCCTACGTCTCGCTGATAGAATAACAAAAACTATCCTAACATACAAGATATGGAATATCTGATGTTAGGATAGTAATTAGATAGATTGGTTTTTAATCAACCTATATCAGAGGAAGACAGTAGTTCGTTACGACGAATTAACCTAAAGCATCAGGCTCTAATAAATCTGGATGTAGTATTACTGATTTATCTAATGCTCTAACAAAATGAGATTTATGGGAATATAATACTTGATACTCCTCACTCTTCTCATTTGCCCAAACTTTCAAAACTACAGCCGCTTCTAAGGGTAAACTCTTCCCGCAGAAACAGCAAACAACCATTTCTTTATTTAATATTCCATCCATAATTTTTCGCTATTCTATTAATAGATTTTTGAGACCAATTTCCCATTGTTGTTATTATACCTTTCCTCCCTTCTACAACAGCATTAAATCTACCGGGAGTAATTTCATGAAGATAAACTGTAGCTCCATCAGCCTGAGTAAAAGCCTTTCCTACAGACTTTGTTACTCTTACTTCATTCACAGAAAGTACCCCTCCTCTCGTTGCCGTTGTTCCAGCAATCCGTTGCACTCCGTGAGCAGTTGATTGTATTGCATTTTGAGTACCTCTTCCTGCCACCTTTCCTACAGCCCATCCTATTGCCTTCCCCAACAACATACCGCCAAACTTTCCGGCACCAAAGCCAAAGGCAGCTTCGCCTATAGGTCGCGCAATAGCATCTATAGAACGACTGTTCAGAGAATTGAAAAGGGCAGACTTAGAGTCTTCAGATAAAGGACTGGTTTTACCTAAGAACTGATTCTGAAGTTTACCGCAGGAAGCTATCAAGTCAAAAGCATTAACAGCCTGATTGGCTAAGATACCTCCATTCTGATAGAAGTTCAGATAGTTGTCATTACCTAACGCAATAGAGGCAGATGAACCGATATTAGTATAGCCTTTTAAGGCTTCACTGCCTTCCTGCCAACGTAAATTCCCTTGTTTATCTTCATACCAGTCAGCTCCTGTTGGGTCTATTCTGCTGATAGGGCTGTTACCACAATAAGCATAGAGACTTGTTTTGAAGTAGTTTTCAGCAGAAGGGTCCACCGTCTCAAACCTCCCCAACGCCGCATCATAATGCCGTGCCCCGTAGTCATACCAGTTCAGCCCTTTCTTCGAGTCATACTCCTTGCCGTTGTACTTGTAAGGCTGAACATTACCTGCACTTGCAAATGTACCGCCGAAAGGATAGTAATGGCTCGTCTCTTCTACCGTGCCGCTCTGGCTGATGACTACCCGGTTATTCCCCTGATGGTCTTTCAAGTAGTAGTGATACTTGCTGTCGCTCAAAGTAATATAACCCTCTTCGGTAAGAAGCAGCTTCTGGACTCCGTTTTCATAGATCACATTGCCGCAATAGTCAGTCGTTGTGGTTGTACTGCCTATCTTATGGACTGTTCTCAGCTTTGTGCCATCGGCTCCATAAATATAGGTGATAGTACTTCCGTCACTGAACGTTACTGTATTTGGCAAATTTAAACAATTATATGATATACCGGTAATATTCTTGTTTAAATCTTTAGTTAAATTGCCGTTGGCATCGTAGGTGTACTCGTTCGCCTGCTTCATGCTGTCCTTGAACTCGAAGCTGTTATTGTAGACGAAAGCTGTCGCGTTCTCGCGGAAACGGTTAGTGTCTGTACCAATGATTGTAGTATTATCATAGGCGGCGTTAACATTTGCTTTAAAGCTCATTGAATAAATTTTGCCATTGGGCCTTCATTACTCCACTTGGCAAGTTAGACTGCTAATATTTCTATTATAGTGGGTACCCTATAAAAAGAAACAGCGGATGTTTCCACCCGCTGTAATAGAATTGTTATAAAAATATTATTCAATTATTTGTTTTTTATTTTTAATATAAAATAGAATAAGAGCATAATAAAAACCTCAGATAATACACCTGGTAAATATAGAAACCCTATCATTATATCAAAATTAAAACGCCAAAATATAAAGAAAATAGTAGAAAGAGAGACAACAAGTATCAATTGCAGGCAACAATATAATAATGTCGTTTTAAGATTAAGCCTCAAATTCAATAATAATAATAAGAAGAACAAAACCGTTCCTAAAACAAACGTTATTGATCCTACAAATAATTCAACTGAAAATAAATCTCCTAATGATATACTTTGACTTTCCATATCTATTCAATTTTAACTTGTCTCTTTTTAGGATCATAATTTAGTGACTTAAAATTATCTTGATACTCTTTAACTATACTATTGGGCCTTGGATCTATAATTACTGGTGCCTTATCTTTTACAGATGGGTCTTGTTTCAAAACATCAGCCGCAAAAGTTCCACAATTATTATTCCTTAATGAATACTCTTTCCTCTTTGAATTAGCATTCTCCGCTATTTTTGATTCTGCATAGTTTTTCATTTCTTTAAACTTATCACTTTCAATATATGCTCCTTCTATTCTTCCGGCATGTCCCGCTTGTTCAGATATTATTGATAAAGTTTTATTCAATGATTCCAATGTAGGCTTTTTATCTTGTCCTATTTTTACATTTGGAACAGCGAATGTTCTGACAACTCCTTTACCCTCTTTGTCATATCTGCCATATTCATAATATTTAGTCACTCCTGTTTTATTATCAATCAATAATACTCCAGCATGACCTAAATTCCCAATTTTACCAATAGGAGTTGATATTTTATAATCAGGGAAGGCAATATAAATACCATCCTTCCCGTTAGGGTCTATACAATTTATAGGATTACTATAACAATAAGTATACAAACTTTCTGAATAATACTTCTCTGCCAACGGATCCACCGTCATAAACCGTCCCAACACTGCATCATAATGCCGTGCCCCGTAATCATACCAGTTCAAGCCTTTCTTCGTGTCATATTCCTTGCTATTGTACTTGTAAGGCTGAGTGCTTGTTGATGAAGCGAATACTCCTCCAAACAGATAGTAATGGTTTGTCTCCTCTACCGCTCCGCTCTGGTTTATGACTACACGGTTGTTCCCCTGATGGTCCTTCAAGTAATAGTAATACTTGTTGTCGCTCAAAGTAATATAGCCCTCTTCGGTAATCAGAAGCTTCTGGGCTCCGTTTTCATAGACCACATTCCCGCAATAGTCCGTTGTGGTGGTAGCGCCACCTATCTTATGAACCGTTCTTAGCTTTGTGCCGTCGGCTGCATAAACATAGGTAATCGTACTTCCGTCGCTGAACGTTACTGCACTTGGCAAATTTAAACAATTATATTGAATATCGGTGATTCCCTTGTTCAAATCTTTGGTTAAATTGCCGTTCGCATCGTAGGTGTACTCTCCGACCTGCTTCACGCCGTCCTTGAACTCGAAGCCTCCACCGTAAGCAGAAGCCATCACGGCATCGTCCACACGGCTCAACTGATTGCCGTTCAAGGTAAAAGTCAGGTTGTCTATCAGGCCGTAGGCACTGGCACCAGTCTGGCCGTAACGTTGCAAACTCTTGATGTTACCGTTCTTGTCATAACCCGTAACGTTCTCCGAGAAGCGGTTCGCATTCGTGCTGATACTTGCTGTCTCTCCATAGGTAGCGTTCAGTACTCTGTCAAGACCGTCGTAAGTGAATTTGTAACCACGGACTGTACTTTCGTTCCCGGACTTCCAAGTCATGCTGCTGATGCTGCCGTTGTACTTCGCAGTACCCACACCCGTGTTGTAGTACAGGTTCTGTGTGAAGCATGTACCGCTGATGCCCGTCAGCCAGCTGCGCAGGTTGTAGGCATAAGTCAGCTTGTTGGTGCTCGTACCGTGATACTGCTTGGTCAGCAAACGGCCGAAGTTGTCATAAGTGGCATCGTACAGAGTGATTGAAGTGCCGCCAAGACTATGCCGCACTTTGCTTATTCTGTCCGCATGGTCGTAGGTATAGGTATATACTTCCGTGCGCGTGGTCTTTCCGCTGGCAGTATGTGTATGTGTCACAGTGTTCGGCTTGCCGGTAAAAGTATAAACAGTGTTCGTCGTATCATAACCCTCCAGCAAATTGCCTTGAACCGTTTTTGTGATGCGTCCCTCAAAGTCATAATAATTAGCCGAATAAAGTTTTGTACTGCTGCCAAGAACAGTAATCACACTACCGGTGACATATCCTTTGGCATCGATTGTTGCCGCAGGAAAGCCGGCATTATCGAAACCGGTCAGACTACGGAAGGCATAGTCGTCATAATAGTTTACTCTATGGACTTCGGGCGACACCAAGGCAAAGCTTGATGTATATCCACTGTTACCCAAACCGCTGTTGCTATTCACCCGTGTACATGATACAATAACATTCGAAACTGCAGCCGTATTCGTATTGGAACAAACGCCCTGCACTGCCAGACGATGGAACTTATCATACAGATAGAAACTCCACTGCTTAGAGGCATACTGCTTGCCATCCTGGGAAAAGATCATATTGTCTGCCTCATCGTACACATAGCTCACGGCAGAAGCACCTGGAAGCTTTTTCCAATTACAACGGTTACGGTTGTCATATTTGTACTGGAAAGCATATTGATCCAGGTTTGACACACTCTGATACATCGGTTGTAATACGAAGCAAAGGTTATCCAAATCGTTATACACATAATAAGTATCATGCTGCTCGCTACCCTGCATCTGGCGTTCCAGCAATATATGGCCTTGTTTGTCTGTGAAAGTATAAGAAACATGTTGGTCTTCGTCAATACGTTTCACCACGCGCAACTGTCCGGCTGCATAAGTACCGTTGTTGACAAGTGCCCCAGACGAACTTACCGAATAGTTAATGCAATTCACATCGGAAGAATTAGCCAGATAATCCATAGTTACAGGTTTTGATGCCCATGCCGCTCCCGGAGAGTATCGCTTCAGAATGCGGTCTAATGGGGAAACACTGTAAACAGGCTTGCTGTAGGGACGGGAATCACTTGAATAGTTGCCCGGAGCCGCACTTTTGATAGCCGAAGGAGACATATAAACAGAGGAGGAAACAATTGGGAGCCAACTCTCCGAACGACGTCCTGCGCCATCATATTCTTGTAACGATATCAAATTACTTCCGGTGGGAGTAATTCCCTTTTGTACCTTCTGGAAGAGACGCCCCAAACCGTCATAATAATCATAACTTGCCATATACTTGCTACCTGCTGCTGCAGTCATAGCATGAGTGCGAACGTAATTCTGCGAAGTGCCGTCAGGAGACCACTGATAGAAGTACGAGGCAATAGGATTTTGGTTATGATCCTGCACATCAGATAAACCACCCAAAGCATTATAGAGATAGAAATCCTTAAAACCAGTTGCTTTTCTTATCTCCTTCAGCCCATAAGAAGGATTGTGAAGCCAGGTTGTGACCTCGCATTCCGGGAAGGACGTTTTCAGTGCATAGAGGGCCGTCGTATTGGGTGAACCGGCAGAACACAAAGCATCCAAACCTGTTGTTCCGAGCCGAGACACTACTTCCGCATAAGTGATACCTTTGAGACGGGCAATCGGCAAAGAATATTTATAGCCCCACAAATAGACCACAGACATGTTGTCGGGAGTAGTAACTTCCACCGGATTCCATTTACTATCATACCTATAAGAAACAGTTCTTTTCTCAGGATACAAACTACTATATTCTTCACTGGACTGCAAGGTGAATTTAGAAAAGACGTCCCCGTACGTATTATTCAGATACAGCGTCGCTCCTCCCGATGTTCGTTGGTAGTTCTGTACAGCATCAAGCACGTTATTAGCCTTGAATTCATCTTTGTAGGAAGAAACATCCGCTGCATAAGCATAGCTTTCCATTACATAGCCCGAACGGCTGGTACTTGTGCGGCAAGTAGCTATCTGGTTACGACTGTTGTAGGT